>NZ_CP028095.1:0-2505 GCF_003015225.1 Synechocystis sp. IPPAS B-1465
AACGATGCGAAATGGGACGATAGGCGCTCCGAAACGGATCAGGTAAGGGAATTATATCGGGGGACTCGTTACGACTCCTTAGCGGGCAGAATAAGTGCCTGTAGTGGAAGATTAGAGTTTGGATTTGAGATACAAGAAACCGGGGAAAGTAAATTAAGGCTCAAATCAGCCCGGTTCTGTAGAGTAAGGCATTGTCCGGTCTGCCAGTGGCGGAGGTCTCTTATGTGGCGTGCTAAAGCTTTCAAAATACTTCCCCAGATAGTCGAGGCTTACCCTAAGCACCGGTTCATTTTCCTGACCCTGACCGTTAGGAATTGCGAGCTGGGCCAACTGAGGGAAACCATCACGGGCATGAACCAAGCCTGGGGCCGGTTAGTGAAACGGGCAAAATGGCCCGCTGATGGTTGGATCAGGTCTTTGGAAGTAACGCGAGGAAAAGATGGCTCTGCCCATCCCCATTTCCATTGTTTATTAATGGTTAAAGCCAGTTACTTTTCCCATGGCTATATTAGTCAAGAAGTCTGGACTAAGCTATGGGAAGAATCCCTTAGAATAAATTATCGTCCCATTGTTCACGTACAGGCAGTGAGACCTAAGAATAAGGAAACACTTGATACTCTCCAAGCGATTTTAGAAACCCTAAAATACTCCGTCAAGCCCGACGATCTAATCGGTGAGTCTGAAGAACCGACAGAGGAGAATAAGCAATGGTTAGTAGAGTTAACTACCCAGCTCCATAAAACCAGAGCGGTGGCAACTGGAGGGATATTAAAGGAATACCTAAAAGAGCTTGAGAAGGAACCTGAAGATTTGATTCACGCCGATGACGACTCCGAGCCTGATAACTCGATTGCCTCTGTTATCTTTGATTGGGAACAGAGGATTAAAAAGTATGCAATGAATGATAGAATATAAGCAGTTATTAAGTTTTTGACGTGGCAAGTAGAACCCCCTGATTGCGCCTCAGGGGGTTTTGCTTATCTATGGCCCTATTGGACATTTTTGGTCGTTGTACGTTTCCCGTACATATTCCCGTTAACAAGTTTGTTGACAATTCCCGTTAACAGGTATAGCATAGCGATATACAGAAACATGTTAACAGGTATAAGCCTTATGGATAAGCCAGTTGGGGGACGTGGGAAAAAGGCTCCCTATCAAACAACCCATATCCGAGTCCCCCTGCCTGTTAAGGATAAGGTGGAGCAATTAATCAAAGAATATCGGGAATCAGGAACTAACCAAAACAGTTCTGATTCACAGCAAATAATCAGTTTGGAGGATGCCAAATTATTATCTAAGAAGCTTTTGAAGTCTAAAACCAAAAATATAGAAAGCCATGCAAAGCTGTTAACAGCTATTTATGGGATACAGGTTTCTGCTTCTGATTTACTCTAAATTGAAGGTGTTAACAGGTTATGGAAAAGCCAGTTGGGGGACGTGGGAAAAAGGCTCCTTATCAAACCATTACCATTAGAGTCCCCATTCCAATTAAGGATAAAGTGGAAAAGTTAATTGAGGAATATCGCCTTTCACTAAGGAATGATGAGCATAAAGAACAGTCTAATTTTTGGCTTTAAATTCGTCAATTTGACGAATTTGCTACTAAGCTATTTTCTTAATTGAGTAAGTCTATTAAGCTTAAATATTAAATTATTTAATATTTCTAAATTATCGTGCTAACCCAGTCACTGTTGGTTAGAAAAACTCAAAAATAGAAACCTCTAGGCTCCCATCATTTTCCAGGTTATAATATTAGCAATTGTGCAATGCTGGAGAGCAACACAAGGAACCGACAGAAGGAAACGACCCTTATAGTCTGAAATGAGTAAGCAAAGGGTCGTTTTCTATTGGCACTAAGAATTATTCCTTAAACAAATAATTATGTATTGACTTTACTGGGTTTAGGCGTTTTGCGCCTAAGTTTTTGACAAGGTTGGGAGCTTCAGAGCAATTTGTCAGGCCCTAGACCTCCACTACTGGGAACAGGGGTAAATGAGTGCCGATAAGTCCCCTTAAGTTTCATGCGGCCCCCAGGGGCCGTATGGTCATTCAACGCCCCCTAATTAGTCCCTAAACCCTGCCAAATATGGCATTTCATCTTTTCAGGTTTCCCCAAGGTTTCAACTTTCCTCCTTATATTTATTACTGAGGGATAAGTCGCGGATGACAAAATTTGCTGAAACCCTTACCAGATAAGGCATAGAAGCCTATTGACAAAGTAGAAACCCTCTAGCTAAGCTTTGAGTGTCACTTCAAAAACTCAATATCTAGAGGGCTCCAAGATGTCTAGAACTCTTGTGGAGGACTGCTTGCAACAGTCTGACAAGGTAGTTAAGTCGAATCTAATCGACAAAGTTTTACTGCGTCAACTATCCCCAAACGATGCGAAATGGGACGATAGGCGCTCCGAAACGGATCAGGTAAGGGAATTATATCGGGGGACTCGTTACGACTCCTTAGCGGGCAGAATAAGTGCCTGTAGTGGAAGATTAGAGTTTGGATTTG
>NZ_CP028096.1:0-2621 GCF_003015225.1 Synechocystis sp. IPPAS B-1465
GGTCGTTAGTCAAGGGTGCGTTCACTTCGTTCACCACTTCGTGCCCTTGACAACCGACAAGGTGAACGGATTCTCTTTTGACAAGGGGGACGGGCTTATGGGTTCTATTACTATACTTGAGGTGTTATATTTTCCAGGTGCTCTAAAAAATTAGAATTTAATTGGCATCTTAGTCTATTTGGTGCTAAATTTAATAGGTATCTAATGTTCATTGCGAATTACCTATGCTTCAAAAAAGACTATCTGATGATGTTCCTCAGCCTAATGATTTTATCCGGGCTTTAATTAATGGTGGTGTCTCGACTTCTGGTGATATGGACTCTTTATCTAAAAAGCGTTCTTTTACCATTGAATTTACTAATTATGCTTTTATTCAAGCAATAGTAAATCTTCAGTCCCCTGAATCTTCTATTAATGCAAATAAGGTTCTTAATTACTGTTTGCGATTTTATATTGAATATCTTCAGGATTCTTTACCTGATAAGGATTTGAATAAGTTAGTTGACGCTTATGATAAAGCTTATCAAGCTTTAATTGATGAAGAATTGCCTGGTCTAAATGAGGGTTTTGACTTTTTAAAGGGGCGGCGTTCTAATGTCTAAATATCAAGTTCTTTACGTTACTAAATCTGAGTTTCAAGATAGAATTACTGGGCGGTTAGTTCAAAGTTTAAAGGTCCAATACGCTAGTCCTGATGCGGTTAATACTGATAATGCAAAGGGGCTTCCTGCTTTGACTGTTCCGGCTGAATTTTCTCTCTGGTCACAGTTTCGGCAAGTTCCGGGGGCTTATGACTTGGAATTTGCGTCAATACCTGACGGGCGGGGTCGTCCTCAACAGACAATTACTGGGGTTAAGCTCCAAGCTTGATGCTATTTCCTTTGGGCATTAACAACAAAAAAATAGGCTCCCTTTGCGAATTACCAGTTCTGAGGGGGCCTTTCTTCAAACAAATATTAAATACTCATTATGACTTTATCACTAGACTCGGTTGCCCTGGTAGGCAAAACCCCATTTGGTAACACGGGGTTGAAATGCCAAGAGCTTAAACCTGATGGAAGCTGGTTACCTAGCAGGGGGCGAAATATGCTTCTCGATGGGGGTCAACACGAGGTGGCGATCCACTGGATTCAAGGGACTTTCCTGATTAATTCCGGGGTGACAGGGGAAGCTGAGTTGGTGCCACTCCAGGTTAAGCAGTTGGCGCAGTATGTAGCCAATGCCACTAGGGAAACTTTGGAGTATTGTCCGGGGGTTGGATTGCCAAGGGGTATCTATTGGGAACATTCTGCGAGGTTTGGTTGTGGCTCTATTCTGGCTTGGCACTATGAAAGCAATGGGTTTTGGCGGGTCTTTCTCTCGATTCCGGGTCAGGTATGTGAGCGGTTGGGCCTGATGGAAAGTGCTCGATTAGTCACGGGGTTAAAATGCCATTTTGGTTTTGCGGCTACCAGGGTTGATGCCAAGGTTCGTGTTTCGTCTTGGATTCTCACTCCTCAGCAGGCATATCAGGAAGGAATACAGGGAAACTTATCGAGGGTGTTTGATGTCAGTGAGCAAACTAGTACAGTCAAGGGTTATACCAGTATGACAGCGTATTTCGGTTCTAAGGGTAGTAATGCTAGAACTAGAATATATGACCCGTATCATAATCACGGGGTTATCGGTGGCACGGATATTGAGGCAGAATTGAAAGATGAGAAAGCAAAAGAGTTTGTTAACGTCTTGGCTGACTTATACCAAACTGCGGTAGACGAAAAAGATTTTTCGGTATGTGAACAATATGTAGCGGGGTGTGCTGTTGGGCAAGTTGACTTTTTAGATAGAAGTACAGGTAAGCGGGCTAGTCGGTGTGAGCGTTGCTCCTGGTGGCAGTTGGTTCTTGATACTGTGGGGACTCCGTGCCGGGTTGTTGGGGCAAAAGAAACTACCAGTCTGATTAACACAGCGGCGTGGGCAGTGTCGCAAGTAGTTCCCGCTTTGGCGGCGTTAAAGCGGTTGACCGGGGGGGAAAATTTAATGTCTTGGCTGTCAGTACAAATTAATAAAGTCGATAATTTATCAGGCGGTATGCGACAAAAAGTTAATCAGGCAAAAATTGACGGTTTTACTTTTAATCAAGTGGTGCGGTTAGCAACTTGTGCCTAGTGGTGGTGTGCCGCCGTCACGAAGTAGGCGTGCTATTTTTTCAGGTCTAAACTAATTTAATAAGTATTTTGTTATTTATTAGTTTTAGTAATAAAATATCAAAACTATTAGTCAAATTTGGGAGTTTCTGGTATTTTCTAGCAGTATGCCTACATTTCCCCGTCCCCCTTGTGTTCATAGTCTGATTAGTTCACCTTGTCGGTTGTCAAGGGCACGAAGTGGTGAACGAAGTGAACGCACCCTTGACTAACGACAAGGTGAACGGATTCTCTTTTGACAAGGGGGACGGGCTTATGGGTTCTATTACTATACTTGAGGTGTTATATTTTCCAGGTGCTCTAAAAAATTAGAATTTAATTGGCATCTTAGTCTATTTGGTGCTAAATTTAATAGGTATCTAATGTTCATTGCGAATTACCTATGCTTCAAAAAAGACTATCTGATGATGTTCCTCAGCCTAATGATTTTATCCG
>NZ_CP028097.1:0-103230 GCF_003015225.1 Synechocystis sp. IPPAS B-1465
GGCGCGCCACCGTGTACCCAGTTTCCTCGGAATGGAACGTAATGCGCTCAATCACCCCAGTCAAATAATCCGTTGATTTTTCCATTAATGCTATTTTTAGCTCTGTAGCCTATCTTTTAACATTTCCGGCAATCATCAACACAGATGAATAACCTTTGGCAGTTATCCCTCTTTCATCAATCTAGGCAGAAGAAGAATAGAATGTATTCCATGAATTTAGCAAATACTTTAATCGATCTAGCTTATTAACCTTGTTGTAAAGTTTAGTTAATTCATCCAAAATATGGGCAAATGGAAATACTTTTAACCACTTTTTGATAAGATTTATTGCATTAAATACAGAGATCACTAATCGTAGGTTGTTTAGCCATTTTTTCCACCCTTCTTCTTTATCCCATTTTTCATGCTTTTGATGATACTTTGACGTTGAATTTAGAGTCGAATTAAAATTCTCATCATAAAAACAAATCATACAATATGCACACATCACTAATTCCCACCATTTTTGAATTTGCTCATAATGAGTTGCCCTAAAATCTGCCCATCTTAATTCACTTTTGCATTGCTTAAATCCATATTCTATCCATGATCTTACTCCATATATTCTGCCAACTTCTTTATATTTAATATCTGGTATTCAAGTCATTAGAAACCATCCTGCTTTTTCCTCCTTTTTTTCTGTTTCTGTTTTAATTTCCCAATATCTTATTGCGCTTTTTTACCATAAACTATTTCTCTAATATACCTATCTTCCTGTTTTCCATCCCATCTTATGTGTTCAAACCTCCTCCACTTATTTGCCCTTACTTTAGCTTCCTTTGGAAGCCAGACCCCATGATTGCTCCAGATTCCCACTGCATATTCTATTTTTAATTCCTCTACAGCACTGATAAAATTGCTATGGCTTTCTCCATATAAGCTATCTGACACTACTCTTTTTATTTTAAAACCACTTTCTTCTAGTTCTTTTATTATCTCTACTGCTAATTCCGGCTTTGTTTTATACTTATCTCCCTCTTTTAATCTTTCTTTTGGTTTAAATACTTTTGATTCTAGAGTAAACGTTACTCCATCGCAGTAACCATAAGCATTTACTGACACTATACCGCTTTCTATTTTTCCTAAATTTCCAATATATTGTCTTTTTACATAATCTGTTGTTTTCCCTTTTTTGGGGTCTCCTGTTTCATCTATTATTACTATTATTTCTCTTCCTTCTAAAATTTCTAAGATAATATTTAATCTTCTTTTTTCTAATTCTTTTAATTCCCAAGGAAAATCTGTCATGAAATGCAGTACTGACGGAGATCCTTAATCGAACAACCCCCAACCCCTAAGATTCTCCTGATCAGTGTTAGACCACTACAGCCCTAGCTAAAATCAGGGTTTTTATTTGGATTATTGATTGCCGGTGAAAGGATTAAGCAAACAAACTCCTGTGTCGGCAAAATCCTTGACATTGCGAGTAACTAGGGTCAGTCCATAACTAAGGGCAGTGGCGGCAATTTGTTTATCTAGGGCGTTATGGGGATTAGGAACCCGCAACTTTCCCAAAACTTGAGCCTCGAAGATGGTGAAATCTAGGATGTGGTCAGCGTAATCAGCAATTACAATTTCCAACCACTCCTCCAGTAAATTGGCTTGTTGAACATCTCCCCGATGCCTGATTAATTCCACACCCCGCCGCAATTCCCCAATGGTAATCACACTCAAATAGAGATGCTGAGCTTGCTGAAAAAATGCTAGTACACCGGGGTCGGCCCTATCTTGTTTCCGTAGCTCACTAATAACGTTGGTATCAATCAAATATTTGACTGGCTCTGTCATCCTGTATTCGCTCAAAATCTGAGTCATTGCCCACATTGGGAATCTGGCGGAGCACCTCGGCAAAGGGCTTTCGGGGAAGTCGTAATAGGGCCTGCTCTAGGATTTTGCGATGTTCTGCTTCGGCACTAATGCCATGTTGCCCCGCCCGCTTTTTCAGGGCCACCACCACCGCTTCATCAATATTGCGAACAATTAAATTAGCCATCCACTACCTCCAGCCCAAAACAAACTCTTGGTCTTGGTCATTACTCAAATGATAGCATTGATAGCGCTTGATCATTTGCCTGCCCTGCTTGTGTATGAACGAATCCAACAAGAAAATAAAATCAAGCTAGTACAAATTACACCCTTGAGAATCACCTGTAACCCTCACATTTAACTTTTCAGGTTAACTACATCATTTTCCTAAGCAAAAAGGCATAACAGACGATTTTGGCGATGGTGGTAGCTGTCGGAATTTATCAACTGAGAATAATTAGCAATAATTTATGTTGAGCGATGGAAAGTCGAAAAAATTCCACGATAGAATTAGGGTTGTGGGAGTTATTCAATATTTTATGAATTTTATTGAATGAAAATTAACCGCCAGGGGCAGGCAAAAGTATTAACTGAACAGGAATTACATGACCTGTTCACCGTTGGGTTGCTCACTCCCCGCGATCGCCTCTTGTTTGGCATCTGTCTTTACACTGGTTGCCGCATTGGGGAAGCTTGTTCCCTGGCCTGGGCTGATATCACCACTGATGCGATGACTTTCCGCATTGAAAAAACTAAAACCAAATCCAGTCGCACTGTGGCCATTTCCCCAGCGTTGCAAGTTTTATTTGATGAGTACCGGCAAGCCCAACAATTTGTTAGGTTTCCATCTTCCTATGTCTTTCGGGGCAAACGGGTGGGGTCCCATCTTCATCCTTCCATGGCCCATAAAATTTTGAAGGCCGCCACTGACAGAATTAGCGTTAGGGGGGTATCAACCCATTCTTTCCGCCGCACTGCGTTAACGATGATGTGTCGGAAGGGGATTAATCTGCGGGTTATTCAAAAGATTAGTGGCCACAAGAATTTGAATGTGTTATCCCATTATCTCGAAGTTTCTGAACAGGAAAAGGAACAAGCATTATCAACAATTTCTTTTTAAATTTGGCTTAGTTTTTAGTTCTGGTTAATCAGTTTATTATTTTCAATATTTCCCTAAATACAAACTGATTTTTGTCTAAGAATTTGTCTTTATTTTTTGCTGGAATTGAGCCACAATATCTGGGGTTAATTCATCTTCAGATGCTACTATTTCCCGTTCTTCTAAGACTAACTGAATATCTTCTGATGTGGCTGTACCTAAATTGTTAAGAAGACTAAGAAATGAAGCCTGTTGTTTTTCTATATCTTCAGATAAAACAGGCTTAACAAGATATTGCTGGGTAATTTGTCTTGTTAGGGCATAGACAATATATTGATTTAAGGATACTCCCTCTTGTGAGGCTTGATGACTTAATTGTTGATGTAAGCTTTCGGGTAATCTTAAGGTTAAACGACTCATATTTAATTATTATTAATCAGTTTTAAAATCAATTCCACAGGGGTAAAAATTTGTAATCCTAAAATCTGTTGAGCACTCCGAAAATCTTTGATGTTTGAGATAACGATCGCCGCATTGGCATTCATAGCACAGTCAATTATCAAATCATCACCAGGATCTGGGGAAGTGGGCCGCCAAGTAAAATAGATTGTTGTAAATTCAGCAAGACTTAGTAGTTTTCCTAACACTGGCTTTAGTGTTTGCCAACGATGGGCTGAAAGTTTACGGGCGAGGACATCTTGATATTCATAGGCGATCGCCGTGGAGACATTAACTACAAAAAGTTTGGCTAACCAAGCTTCAATAATTAGTCCTGAGGCACCTCCTTGTTTTGTTAATCCTTCTAAAACTACATTGGTGTCAATGACTAGGCGGGGGAATACTTGATTTGCCGTGCCACCACTATAGCACCGGATTCGGTGTTAGATGTTAAGCAGTAACTTCTGCCAAGGATTTCTTCCGATGGTTGGCGCACCGTTCAGCAGATCTCTCCGGCGATCGCCTCATGTCTGTTTTAACAACCCAGGCAAGCAGAACTAGAAAACCACAACTTTCTCTGCTTGGTCTGTTGACCTTGCTCAAAAATTCAGTACCTCACTTTTCAGGGCTTGTTTAGATCATCTATCTGTCGGATTGTAGGGAAAAATAGCGATCGCCACGCTTTGATGATTTTCCATATAAATGATTTATCTAAACGAAGGAATGTAAGAAAATATAGCTGGCTTCAATAATTACCAATAACATCAGACCCAGAAGTGTTGAACGATAGTTATAAAGAGAAAAAAAGCCCTTTAAAATGATAGAATAAAGGGCAGAAATATTAGAATAATTGAAGCGATGATATCAAATTTTGGACATATTGTCAAAACTTATCTATCTAATTTTCCTAAAGATGACTACCCAGTATTAGACACATTTAAGTTTGTGAGTATCTGGTTAGGATTAGTGTTAGACCAGAGCCAGACAAGCATGAGGAGTATGTTTAAAAGACTGAACTTACGAGGAGAGACAGTCGATATATCTACATTCTCAAAGGCAAGCAAAAAAAGGGATGTGGGAGTTTTTAGAGAAATAATATTTTCCTTAAAAAAGGAATTGTCGAAAAGGAAGGAAATTAAGCAGGGAGAATTAGAAATATTTCCTCTCGATTCAACCATTGTCAGCATAACTAGTAAGTTGATGTGGAACCTTGGATTTCATCAGGTAAAAGTATTCAGTGGGATTAACTTATCAACAGGGATTCCGGGGGGAATAGTAATTCACTTTGGACAAGGTCATGATAATAAATATGGGAATGAAACAATAGAAGAGACTCCAGAAAATGGAGTAGCAGTAATGGATAGAGGATTTTGTGACTTACAGAGAATCAAGAGATTACAAAAGGAGAATAACAAATATCATGTATTAAGAATAAAGAATAATATAAAGCTAGAAAAATTAGCCAATGATAACTATATGGTTGGAACTGAAAAGAATAAAATAGAGAGTAGAGTGGTAATATTCACCCATGATAATTCAGAGTTTAGATTGGTTACAAATTTACCTATAGAAAGTAAAGAAATAGAAGGAGTTAGTGATGAAAAAATAGCAGAAATTTATAAAAAAAGATGGCAAATAGAATTGTTATGGAAATTCTTAAAAATGCACTTAAAGCTGAATAGACTGATTGCCAAAAATGAGAATGCAATTGGGATTCAAATCTATACCTGTATAATTGCTTATTTAATACTAAAATTACTGGTAATCCCAAAAGAAGCAGGTACAACAATGTTAGACAAACTACGTTATTTACAGGCTTTCATGTGTGAAAAAATAAGCTATGTACACTGGCTAAGGGAGTTAGCACTAAGGTGATGAATTTGCTTTGCTGTAGGATTATTCTGTCTATTTTTAGGTCGTACATAAGTGCGATTCAACGATTCTGCATCAGACCTAATTATTTTGTGGACTGAATAGCTTTTAAATGCTCCTCAACAATTTCTTGGTGTAGCCACTGAGGAGTAAGAATTTGTACATTAGATCCGTACTGTAATATACGTTGACGAAACCAGAATAAACAATCCTCATTGGTTTCAATTTCAACATAATTTTGTTCCACATTTCGATTAATTACTGTTTCATTGTGACGGCGAGGCTTATACTTAGATAGGCTCCCAATCATTCGATATTGGACTTTTAGGGTGGGAAAGCTCGATAAAAGCCAATGAATATTTGAAGATGGATTCACTGAAAGAATTCGATCAATCCGGAACAGGACATTTTGCTCGATATTTGGGCGTTTTTGAATGCGTTGAGTCAAGATGTCTGGCACATAGGCAAAGAGATACAGACTGCCATTATGTAATCGCAATTCGGAGCGATCTAAATCCCATAAGGCTTCCTTACCTAAGCTGTTGCGGTAACGGATGGTAAAACGGCAGGCTGTTTCTAGACGTTTTTGTAAGTTGGTGATGATCTCCTTGGTTTTGATGTCGCTGTAATCTACTGGGGGGTTGAAATCTGCTCGGAGATGCCTTGGGCGATCGCCTTCTGTGAGAGGACAAATATCTTGAAGTTGACTAGCTTGTTGAGAAAAACCCATTTGTTCAAGGAGATGGGTTGCTAAATAAAGAGCTTGACGCTGATCTGCGGAGAGAATAACGGGAAAATTTGACTTCTTGAGGACATAGGGACGATGGGGCGCACTCTCAATCTCAAAGCCACAATCCCGCAGTTTTCGGATAGTACGAGTCAGCTTTTGGGCAACATCATC
Organism: Synechocystis sp. IPPAS B-1465; assembly: GCF_003015225.1. GTDB lineage: Bacteria > Cyanobacteriota > Cyanobacteriia > Cyanobacteriales > Microcystaceae > Synechocystis. The sequence continues at coordinate 6,156 of NZ_CP028097.1, forward strand.
GGCAGGTTGCTGATGCTGTTCTAGAAAAAGTTCTAATTGCTCTGTGAGATTTTTGCGATAACAAGGCTCTTTTGCCAAGGCTTTGAGGACTTCAATGGCAAAGGTTAAGGAATTGTATTGAAATTTCATACTAGTCTTCAAACAAATATTATCTATTTTAGACTACAACTTTAATTTGAGAGGGTTTAAAATTATGTCATTGCCCAAAGTAGGTGCTATGAAAGTTCAAGTTAAGCCTCTCTATGCCAAGCTCAATGAGGGTTTAGGTCAATGCCCGTTAGGTTGTCAGTCGGTTTGTACGGTTAGGGAGCAAGCTCCTGAAATGCAACCTCCCGATGGCTGTAGTTGTCCTCTTTATGACCACCAAGCCCAAACCTATGCTCTTACAACCGCAGGTGATACAGATATTATCTTTAACCGTGTGGCGACAGGTGGCGGTAAATCTTTGGGAGCAACACTGCCTGCTTTGCTCCCTAAAGTTCATCCAGATTTTCGAGTGATGGGACTCTATCCAACGATTGAGTTAGTAGAGGATCAGTACCGACAGCAGCAGCAATATCATCAGATGTTTGGTCTGAATGCAGAAAAACGAGTTGATCGCCTTTATGGTGCAGAGTTAGCCCGACGGATTAGCGAAAAAGATAGTAATCGGTTTCAAGAATTATTGAAATCTATTGAACAAAAACCTGTCATTCAGACAAATCCAGATATTTTTCACTACATTACTCATTTTCGGTATCGAGATAATGCTCGCAGTCAATCTGAATTACCAATGGTCATGGCTAAGTTTCCTGATCTATGGGTTTTTGATGAATTTCATATTTTTGGAGAACATCAAATGGCAGCGGCGTTGAATAGTTTGTTATTGATTCGTCATGCAACCCAAAGTAAGCGCAAGTTTTTGTTTACTTCTGCGACACCGAAAACAAGTTTTGTAGAGAGCTTAAAAAATAGTGGATTTAAGATTGCAGAGATTCAGGGTGAATATAGCGATCGCCCCCAGCAAGGGTATCGACAAATCTTACAGAATATTAATCTAGAATTTGTTCATTTAAAAGATACTGATACAGAAAGTTGGCTATTAGCACAATCTCAAAACCTGCGAGATCTATTACATCAAGAAAAAAATGGTCGGGGCTTAATTATTGTTAATTCCGTCGCTGCGGCAGGTCATTTGTGTCGAAATCTATCAAAAATATTACCTGATGTGGAAGTTAGAGAAATTAGCGGTAGATGCGATCGCCAAGAACGTCAGCAAACCCAAACTTATTTGCAGAAGTCAGAAAAATCTGTCCTAGTCGTTGCAACATCGGCAGTGGATGTAGGTGTTGATTTTAAAATTCATGTACTCATTTGTGAAAGTAGTGATTCCGCAACGGTTATTCAAAGATTAGGGCGTTTAGGTCGTCATGGAGGCTTTCAACAGTATCAAGCTTATGTCTTAATTCCATCCCAAACCCAATGGGTAATAGCTAGTCTTAAAGAGGAATTAGAAGAGGACTCTTCAATTGATAGATTGGAATTAAGCACAGTCATTGAAACAGCATTTAATGCACCACAGGAATTTAAACAGTATCAAAAAATATGGGGAGAATTACAAGCACAGGGAATGTTATACCAAATGGTTTATGGCGGTTCTAGAAGTGAGTCTAAAGATAATTTAGCTGTTACTCAAGATTTGCGCGATCGCATGATTGAAAGTCTAGAAAAAATTTATCAAAAACAAATTAATGGTTTTGGTAGATGGTGGGGTTTAAGTAATGACGCTGTAGGTAAAGCTACTCAAGAGGAATTGCTCCGATTTAGAGGGGGATCTTCTTTACAGTCAGGGATTTGGGATGGCGATCGCTTGTATTCCTATGACCTTTTAAAAGTTTTAACCTATGCCACTGTTGAAGTCATTGACCGAGAAATATTTCTCGAAGCAGCTCAAAAATTGAACCATGGAATAGAAGAATTTCCCGAACAATACCTAACTGGATATTTCAAAATTACTAAATGGCTCGATCAGCGTCTTAATTTTTCCCTTTTTTCTACCCATAGTCATCTTGCTAGCTGTCAACTTATGCTATTAGACCGACTCCAATTAAAAGGACATATCCAACCAGAATTGAGTCGTTGTTTGGGTCGTAGGAAATATCTTGCCTATCTTGTTCCAATCAATCGCAATAATCCTTCTAGCCATTGGGATATTAGTCGCAAATTACGCCTTAGCCCTCTTTTTGGGTTATATCGTCTGACGGATAGTGGCGGGAATGCTTACGGTTGTGCGTTTAACCATGATGCTTTATTGCTTGAAGCTTTGAAGTGGCGGTTAGGGGATTTTTGTAAACAAGCCACCAGTCAATCTTTAATTTTTTAAGGGACTAACAATTATGACAACACTTCTTCAAACTTTGCTGATTCGTACTTTGTCAGAACAAAAAGACTATATTCTTTTGGAATATTTTCAAACTATTTTACCTGCCCTTGAAGAACATTTTGGTAATACTTCAGGCTTAGGTGGTTCATTTATTTCCCATCAAAAACATTTTGGGACACAGGGATATGACACAGAAAAAGCCAAGAAAATGGCTCAAGGTTTTGCAAAAAAAGGAGATCAAACATTAGCGGCTCATATTCTCAATGCGTTACTAACAACATGGAATGTGATGCAAGAATTAGAATTTCCTCTGAATGATATTGAGCGACGCTTACTTTGTTTAGGAATTACTCTCCATGATTACGATAAGCATTGCCATGCTCAAGATATGGCAGCTCCTGAGCCTGATAATATACAGGAAATCATTAATATATGTCTCGAATTAGGTAAGCGATTGAACTTCGATGAGTTTTGGGCAGACTGGCGTGATTATATTGCTGAAATTTCCTATCTTGCACAAAACACTCATGGTAAACAACATACAAATTTAATTTCAAGTAATTGGTCAAATGCAGGTTATCCCTTCACGATTAAGGAACGAAAATTAGATCATCCTCTGCGACATTTACTTACTTTTGGTGATGTGGCAGTTCACTTAAGCAGTCCCCATGATTTGGTAAGTTCTACTATGGGCGATCGCCTGCGTGATTTGTTAAATCGGTTAGGCATTGAAAAAAGATTCGTCTACCACCATTTGCGAGATACAACAGGCATTTTGAGTAATGCGATCCATAATGTCATCCTCAGAACAGTTCAGAAATTAGATTGGAAGCCTCTACTTTTCTTTGCCCAAGGTGTAATTTATTTTGCGCCTCAAGATACTGAAATTCCTGAACGAAATGAAATTAAACAGATAGTTTGGCAGGGCATTAGTCAAGAATTAGGCAAAAAAATGTCTGCTGGTGATGTAGGTTTTAAACGGGATGGGAAAGGCTTAAAGGTTTCTCCCCAAACCTCTGAGTTATTAGCCGCAGCGGATATCGTGCGAATTTTACCTCAGGTTATTTCCGTTAAAGTCAACAATGCGAAAAGTCCAGCCACGCCTAAACGTCTTGAAAAATTAGAATTGGGTGATGCAGAACGTGAAAAACTCTATGAGGTTGCAGATTTGCGGTGCGATCGCCTTGCGGAATTACTTGGTCTTGTACAAAAAGAAATTTTTCTGCTACCTGAACCTTTTATCGAGTGGGTCTTAAAAGATTTGGAGCTAACTTCTGTGATTATGCCGGAGGAAACCCAAGTGCAATCCGGTGGGGTGAATTATGGCTGGTATCGGGTTGCAGCCCATTATGTCGCTAATCATGCGACTTGGGATCTAGAGGAATTCCAAGAATTTTTACAAGGGTTTGGCGATCGCCTTGCGACATGGGCAGAGGAAGAAGGCTATTTTGCAGAACATCAAAGCCCAACACGCCAAATTTTTGAAGATTACCTTGACCGTTATCTAGAAATTCAAGGCTGGGAAAGCGACCATCAAGCTTTTATTCAAGAGTTAGAAAATTACGTTAATGCCAAAACAAAAAAATCCAAACAACCAATTTGTTCTCTAAGTTCTGGTGAGTTTCCTTCAGAGGATCAAATGGATTCAGTTGTGCTGTTTAAACCCCAGCAATACAGTAATAAAAACCCTTTAGGAGGTGGGCAAATCAAGCGTGGTATTTCAAAAATTTGGTCACTGGAAATGCTCTTACGTCAGGCTTTTTGGTCTGTTCCTTCCGGTAAATTTGAGGATCAACAACCTATTTTTATCTATCTCTATCCTGCCTATGTCTATGCGCCTCAAGTAGTAGAAGCAATTCGGGAACTAGTGTATGGTATCGCTTCAGTTAATCTTTGGGATGTTCGTAAGCATTGGGTCAACAACAAGATGGATCTTACTAGTCTTAAGTCTTTGCCTTGGCTTAATGAGGAAGTTGAAGCAGGAACAAATGCTCAACTGAAATACACAAAAGAAGATTTACCTTTTCTTGCCACCGTCTACACCACAACCAGAGAAAAAACGGATACCGATGCTTGGGTGAAACCCGCATTTCTTGCCTTACTTCTGCCCTATTTGTTGGGAGTTAAGGCGATCGCCACCCGAAGCATGGTTCCTCTTTATCGGAGTGATCAAGATTTTCGAGAATCAATTCATCTCGATGGAGTCGCGGGTTTTTGGAGCTTATTGGGTATCCCGACAGATTTACGAGTCGAAGATATTACCCCAGCTCTGAATAAACTTTTGGCGATTTATACCTTACACCTTGCCGCCCGTAGTAGTCCTCCTAAAGCGAGGTGGCAGGATCTGCCCAAAACTGTACAGGAGGTAATGACCGATGTTCTAAATGTATTCGCCCTTGCTGAACAGGGATTGCGACGTGAAAAACGCGATCGCCCCTATGAATCAGAAGTGACTGAATATTGGCAATTTGCTGAACTTTTTTCCCAAGGAAATATTGTTATGACCGAAAAATTGAAACTGACTAAACGTTTGGTTGAGGAATATCGCAGGTTTTATCAAGTGGAACTATCAAAAAAGCCCTCCACTCATGCCATTTTATTGCCTCTTTCTAAGGCATTAGAGCAAATTTTGTCTGTTCCCGATGACTGGGATGAGGAGGAATTAATTTTGCAAGGCTCTGGTCAACTCCAAGCCGCACTAGATCGCCAAGAGGTTTATACCCGACCCATTATTAAAGATAAATCGGTTGCCTATGAAACACGTCAATTGCAGGAACTAGAGGCAATTCAAATCTTTATGACCACTTGTGTAAGGGATCTATTTGGGGAAATGTGCAAAGGCGATCGCGCTATCCTCCAAGAACAACGTAATCGTATCAAGTCCGGTGCAGAATTTGCCTATCGTTTACTAGCTCTAGAAGCACAACAAAACCAAAACTAACTTCAGATATCAGACATCAGTGTTCAGATATCAATTCTCTTCATTATTTCTAGGAATTTTTCATTATGTTAGATAGTCTCAAGTCTCAATTTCAGCCTTCTTTTCCTCGCCTTGCATCCGGTCACTATGTTCATTTTCTGATGTTGCGCCACTCTCAATCTTTTCCGGTGTTTCAAACGGATGGAGTTTTGAATACAACCCGAACCCAAGCCGGACTATTGGAAAAGACAGATCAACTCAGTCGTTTGGTGATGTTTAAGCGAAAACAAACCACTCCAGAACGTTTAGCAGGTCGTGAACTTCTGCGTAATTTAGGTTTGACAAGTGCCGATAAAAGCGCGAAAAACCTTTGTGAATATAACGGGGAAGGTTCCTGTAAACAATGTCCTGATTGTATTCTCTATGGTTTTGCAATCGGGGATAGTGGCTCAGAACGTTCAAAAGTCTATTCTGATTCTGCTTTTTCCCTAGGAGCTTACGAACAATCCCATCGTAGTTTTACATTTAATGCACCCTTTGAAGGGGGAACAATGAGCGAAGCTGGGGTAATGCGGAGTGCGATTAATGAACTCGACCACATTTTGCCAGAAGTTACTTTTCCCACGGTCGAGTCATTGCGAGATGCAACCTATGAAGGGTTTATCTATGTATTAGGTAATCTACTCCGCACAAAACGTTATGGGGCGCAGGAATCTCGTACAGGTACGATGAAAAACCATTTGGTTGGGATTGTTTTTGCTGACGGAGAAATTTTTAGTAATCTGCATTTAACCCAAGCTCTTTATGACCAGATGGGAGGGGAATTGAATAAACCGATTTCTGAACTTTGCGAGACAGCTGCAACCGTTGCCCAAGATCTTTTAAATAAAGAGCCAGTCCGTAAATCTGAGTTAATTTTTGGTGCACATTTGGACACATTACTCCAAGAAGTGAATGACATTTACCAAAATGATGCCGAGCTAACAAAGTTGCTGGGTTCTCTGTATCAACAAACCCAAGATTATGCGACAGAGTTTGGTGCTTTATCTGGTGGTAAGAAGAAGGCAAAGTCTTAGGTTGTTGAATGTTTGTTGAGGGTTATGGCTAGTACTTGATGGCGTAAGTTCATCAATTATTTAGAGGTTTTAAGATATCAGATATCAATAACTGGGTAATGAATTTATGCCAAGCTCTACTAGTGCGTAGCTCTCTTTTTTTTTCTTTTTAGGTAAACTTATGACAAAAATTTATCGCTGTAAATTAACTCTCCATGACAATGTTTTTTTTGCCAGTCGAGAGATGGGAATTCTCTATGAAACAGAAAAGTATTTCCATAATTGGGCATTAAGTTATGCTTTTTTTAAAGGAACAATTATTCCCCATCCTTATGGCTTAGTCGGACAGAATGCCCAAACACCTGCTTATTTAGACCGAGATCGTGAGCAAAATTTACTCCACCTTAATGATTCAGGAATTTATGTTTTTCCTGCTCAACCTATCCATTGGTCTTATCAAATTAATACCTTTAAAGCTGCTCAATCTGCCTATTATGGTCGTTCTGTTCAATTTGGTGGGAAAGGTGCAACCAAAAACTATCCGATTAACTATGGTCGTGCCAAAGAATTAGCAGTAGGTAGTGAGTTTCTGACTTATATCGTGAGTCAAAAAGAGCTAGATCTTCCAGTATGGATTCGTTTAGGAAAATGGTCTTCTAAAATTCGGGTTGAAGTGGAGGCGATCGCCCCTGATCAGATCAAAACTGCATCCGGAGTCTATGTCTGCAATCATCCCCTGAATCCTCTGGATTGCCCAGCAAATCAACAAATTTTGCTCTATAACCGGGTTGTTATGCCCCCATCGAGTTTATTTAGCCAATCTCAATTACAGGGTGATTATTGGCAGATTGATCGTAATACGTTTTTGCCTCAAGGATTTCACTATGGAGCAACGACGGCGATCGCCCAAGATTCACCGCAATTATCACTATTAGATACTAATTAATCATGTTTGATGATCGCTACAGTTTGTATTCCGTTGTTATTGAATTAGGCGCAGCAAAAAAAGGGTTTCCTACAGGTATTTTAGGCAGAGCTTTACATTCGCAGGTGTTGGAGTGGCTTAAAATCGGTGAACCTTCCCTTGCTGAAGAATTACACCAAAGCCAAATTTCTCCATTTTCTATTTCTCCACTAATTGGTAAACGTCGTTCTAAATTGACAGAGGAAGGCGATCGCTTCTTTTTTCGTATCAGCCTCTTAAATGGATCTTTATTACAGCCCTTATTAAAAGGCTTAGAACAACAGGATAAACAAATAGTAATGTTAGATAAGTTCGCATTTCGTCTCTGCCATATTCATATTTTACCCGGTAGTCATTCCCTTGCTCGTGCGAGTAGTTATGCTTTAACTACTCAAGCTCCAACATCTTCTAAAATCACTTTAAAATTTCATAGTGCAACAAGTTTTAAGATTGATCGCAATACAATTCAACCTTTTCCATTAGGTGATTCTGTTTTTAATAGTTTACTGAGACGCTGGAATCATTTTGCACCAGAAGAATTGTATTTTCCCTCTGTATCTTGGCAAATTCCTGTTGCGGCTTTTGAACTTAAAACCTATAGTGTTCAACTCAAAAAATCAGAAATTGGTTCTGAAGGGTGGGTAACTTACTTATTTCCTGATCAAGAACAAGCAAAAATAGCATCTGTATTGTCGCAATTTGCTTTTTTTGCTGGAGTTGGACGTAAAACATCAATGGGTATGGGACAGGTTTCAGTTAACAATCATGGATGATTATTTACCTTTAGCTTACTTAAATGCCTGGGAATACTGCCACCGTCGTTTTTACCTGGAATACGTTCTGGGGGAAATGGAAATTAATGAGCATATTATCAGGGGTAATCATCTTCATCGTAATATCAATGAAGCTGGAACTTCTGTAGATGGTGACACAAGAATTCACCGTCAACAATGGGTGTGGAGCGATCGCCTAAAAGTTAAAGGGATTATTGATGCAGTGGAAGAAAGTGATGGCTTATTAATTCCTGTGGAATACAAAAAAGGCAAAATGGGGAAACATTTAAATGATCATTTTCAATTGTGTGCGGCGGCCCTTTGCTTGGAGGAAAAAACTGGAAAGTCAATTACCTATGGTGAAATTTTCTACTACGGCAATCGACGACGACAGCCAGTGGAGTTTACCCAGGCTTTACGTAATATGACGGAACAAGCAATTATTGCGGCTCATTTAGCTTGTAATGGCCCAATGCCCCGACCCATAGCCAATACAAAAAAATGTGCTGATTGCAGTTTAGAAAGGCTATGTCTCCCGAAAGAATTAAAAAAACTTACTAAATAATCACTAATCATGTCTACACTTTACTTGACTCAACCTGATGCGGTTTTAAGCAAAAAACATGAGGCGTTCCATGTGGCCCTCAAACAAGAGGATGGTAGCTGGAAAAAACAGCCGATCCCAGCCCAAACCCTAGAAGATATTGTTTTATTGGGTTATCCCAGCATAACAGGGGAGGCATTGGGTTATGCTCTAGAACTAGGTTTGCCCGTCCATTATTTGACCCAATTTGGGAAGTATGTTGGCTCGGCTTTACCAAGTGAGTCCCGCAATGGTCAGTTACGATTAGCCCAGTTTCGAGCCCATGAAGACCCGATTCAGCGGCTAGATATTGTCAAGGCTTTTGTGAAGGGAAAAGTTCACAATCAATATAATTTACTTTATCGCCGGGGCCAGGTGGATAATCCGTTGAAGGGTAGGGGAAAATTAGTGATGCGACAACAAACCCTGGAACAGGTGAGGGGTATTGAAGGGTTAGCGGCCCGGGAATATTTTGCCAGTTGGCAGGAAATGTTAGGGCATGAATGGACATTTACGGGGCGGTTTCGTCGTCCCCCCACTGACCCGGTAAATGCCTTGCTCAGTTTTGGTTATGGGCTATTACGGACTCAGGTGACAGCGGCTGTACATATTGCAGGGCTTGATCCATACATTGGCTTTCTCCATGAGACAACCCGGGGACAACCGGCGATGATACTAGATTTGATGGAAGAGTTTCGTGCTTTGGTGGCGGATAGTGTGGTGTTAACAGTGTTGAAGCAACGGGAAATCCAAAGACAAGATTTTACGGAAAGTTTGGGAGCTTTTCGCTTAACAGATAGCGCCACTAAAACTTTTTTGGGGGCTTTTGATCGAAAGTTATCGAGTGAGTTCAAGCATCCGATTTTTAACTATAAGTGTACCTACCGGAGGGCGATTGAGTTACAGGCCCGTTTGTTGGCAAGACATTTACAGGAGGGAGTGGTTTATGAGCCACTGGTTATCAGATAACAGTTATCAGTTGTGTTTTGACGACTAAAAAATGCTTTATTTGATTATTTATGATGTCCCGGCTACAAAGGCGGGTAATAAACGACGAACTCGTTTGTTTGATCTCTTATCGGGCTATGGCAAATGGCGACAGTTCAGTGTGTTTGAGTGTTTTTTGTCAGTCAAGCAGTTTGCTAAGTTACAAACGGCGATGGAGAAGTTGATTAAACTTGATGAGGATGCAGTTTGTATTTATGTGTTGGATGAAAATACGGTGCAACGCACGATTACCTACGGGACTCCCCAACCAGAAAAACCTGGTAGTATTATTATCTAAGAAGTCATTCTTCAAATTTTGGCATACCTATAGCGAGGGCCTTTTCCCTGGGGGGGTTGCCAAATTGCTTCTGAACCTTGAAAAATCAATACTTTCACGCATTCAGACTGCGTACTATTTTGAAGGTCTGGCTGATTTTGGAAAGATATTCTGGAAGGTTTGCCAAAGTCTGCTTTCCTCCACTTTCCCCGTAAGGGGTCGGAGGGGGCGGTCTTTCCTTCTACTAATCCCGGCGATCGGGACTGAAACGATTGTTGTGCCCCTGGCGGTCGCTTTCAATGCCTCTTTCCTTCTACTAATCCCGGCGATCGGGACTGAAACTAATCCTAATTAGGTTTGAGTTAGTATCTAGTGCCATCTTTCCTTCTACTAATCCCGGCGATCGGGACTGAAACACAGATTTTGCTTCAGCTAGTACCAAAGGCTAGCTTTCCTTCTACTAATCCCGGCGATCGGGACTGAAACTCGTAACTACCTTCTAAGTCTGTAGCGATGAATGTGGCTTTCCTTCTACTAATCCCGGCGATCGGGACTGAAACCAAAATATAGGGAAGAATTTTAGAAAGAACCTCAGAACTTTCCTTCTACTAATCCCGGCGATCGGGACTGAAACAACTAAGGCATCCCATAGCATTCCGCTACGATCTATCAGCTTTCCTTCTACTAATCCCGGCGATCGGGACTGAAACTAATAATTGCTGATTAATCGTGGTGGTGGTGGTGGCTTTCCTTCTACTAATCCCGGCGATCGGGACTGAAACGATATATGGCTAAATATTGCTCAAAAGATTTTAATACTTTCCTTCTACTAATCCCGGCGATCGGGACTGAAACATTAGATTGGTCGTGTTTTGATTAACGGTGCTAGCCTTTCCTTCTACTAATCCCGGCGATCGGGACTGAAACTTGCCATCCCAGGCAACATAGCAAGCATGGAGGTGCTTTCCTTCTACTAATCCCGGCGATCGGGACTGAAACTTGCCATCCCAGGCAACATAGCAAGCATGGAGGTGCTTTCCTTCTACTAATCCCGGCGATCGGGACTGAAACTTGCGGACAGACTCGATTAAGTCAATAACAGCTTGGCTTTCCTTCTACTAATCCCGGCGATCGGGACTGAAACCTTGCCCTAATTTTCCTGGTGGAAAAGCCGCTGGCTCTTTCCTTCTACTAATCCCGGCGATCGGGACTGAAACATAGCAAGTTGCTAGAGAAAGCGCAACAAAACAAGCTTTCCTTCTACTAATCCCGGCGATCGGGACTGAAACGAGGTTAAATTGTTGTCGATTCAAGAAGACTTGACTTTCCTTCTACTAATCCCGGCGATCGGGACTGAAACAATAGACACGAATTCCGGTTCCAGACCCAGCCCGTTCTTTCCTTCTACTAATCCCGGCGATCGGGACTGAAACTTCTTCCATCAGTCCAAGTTCTTCAACAATGTCTACTTTCCTTCTACTAATCCCGGCGATCGGGACTGAAACTGCTGAAGAAGCTGGAGAGAATCGGGCATCGCTATCTTTCCTTCTACTAATCCCGGCGATCGGGACTGAAACATTCCAGATGTGGTGGAAGAAACCTACGCCCCCGACTTTCCTTCTACTAATCCCGGCGATCGGGACTGAAACAATCAGCTTCCGGCGTTGCCATTTGGATTCAACTTTCCTTCTACTAATCCCGGCGATCGGGACTGAAACGTGAGGGGGCCAGATCCCTGCCAGATCCCCCAATCTTTCCTTCTACTAATCCCGGCGATCGGGACTGAAACATTAGATCTTTGGCATAAGGCAACCGAAACTGATCCTTTCCTTCTACTAATCCCGGCGATCGGGACTGAAACGATTATCGTGCTTCCTTCGATGCTAACTTTGCTCTCTTTCCTTCTACTAATCCCGGCGATCGGGACTGAAACTCCATAATGATTCTGCCTCGTTTCTACTTGGTTTACTTTCCTTCTACTAATCCCGGCGATCGGGACTGAAACTGTATGTCACGCCATCGGACAGGTAGGGAAAGCCTGGCTTTCCTTCTACTAATCCCGGCGATCGGGACTGAAACCAACTGGCTAAGCTGGTCATAAGGCTTTGGGAATGAAACTTTCCTTCTACTAATCCCGGCGATCGGGACTGAAACTCGGGTTTCCCTCCTGGGTAATGACGCCTACGGGCTTTCCTTCTACTAATCCCGGCGATCGGGACTGAAACCAAAGCTGGCACGGAAGCCCTTAAGGATATCCTCCTTTCCTTCTACTAATCCCGGCGATCGGGACTGAAACGATGCAGAGATTCCACCACCAAAGGAGAATCCGATAACTTTCCTTCTACTAATCCCGGCGATCGGGACTGAAACAAAGATTGGGACTTTTAACTGCAAAATACCAGGCTAGCTTTCCTTCTACTAATCCCGGCGATCGGGACTGAAACATTTGTTGGGCCATCCTGCCCTGTCCATTGAGGTTAAGCGGCTTTCCTTCTACTAATCCCGGCGATCGGGACTGAAACAAAGATTGGGACTTTTAACTGCAAAATACCAGGCTAGCTTTCCTTCTACTAATCCCGGCGATCGGGACTGAAACATTTGTTGGGCCATCCTGCCCTGTCCATTGAGGTTAAGCGGCTTTCCTTCTACTAATCCCGGCGATCGGGACTGAAACAAGTAAGGTTCAAACGCCGCTACGCAGTCTGGTCCCTTTCCTTCTACTAATCCCGGCGATCGGGACTGAAACCAAAGTTGGAACGAAAGCTAACGACAAAAACTACTTTCCTTCTACTAATCCCGGCGATCGGGACTGAAACTTTAGCCATCGTCGGATTCTAATCGATCCAAAAGTCGGCTTTCCTTCTACTAATCCCGGCGATCGGGACTGAAACAATCCTACCAAGCGGCTTTTGGTGGGCCTGGCTCCGACTTTCCTTCTACTAATCCCGGCGATCGGGACTGAAACTTCGGTTGATTGATGAAGATCTGATCGTCGAGTGGTCTTTCCTTCTACTAATCCCGGCGATCGGGACTGAAACTCCCTTTTCGGGGATAGGTGGTGTCCCTTTTCGGCTTTCCTTCTACTAATCCCGGCGATCGGGACTGAAACACTACCAGGGGGAAATTGATGGTATTCCCGGCAAACTTTCCTTCTACTAATCCCGGCGATCGGGACTGAAACACTACCAGGGGGAAATTGATGGTATTCCCGGCAAACTTTCCTTCTACTAATCCCGGCGATCGGGACTGAAACGGGCAATGTTAAGCATGGCTAGAAGGAATAGTTAACCTTTCCTTCTACTAATCCCGGCGATCGGGACTGAAACTTCCATTAATGATTCTTCAAAAATCACTCGATTCTTTCCTTCTACTAATCCCGGCGATCGGGACTGAAACACTGTTACTAGCCACCGCCCAACTCCTTTAATACTTCTTTCCTTCTACTAATCCCGGCGATCGGGACTGAAACTCTTCTGTTACGTAGATTTTTCCTGTTTCGCCAACAGCTTTCCTTCTACTAATCCCGGCGATCGGGACTGAAACCATCGCTCCCAGCATATTGTCCTGAACGGTCGGCAATCTTTCCTTCTACTAATCCCGGCGATCGGGACTGAAACGATTTTTCCAGTGATGGTGCATACCTAGCCGTAGCTTTCCTTCTACTAATCCCGGCGATCGGGACTGAAACTAGTCCCTCCCACACTGCCAATATTTCTTCATCTTTCCTTCTACTAATCCCGGCGATCGGGACTGAAACTCCGTCTGTATGACTTATACTCGCAAGGATTCTTTCCTTCTACTAATCCCGGCGATCGGGACTGAAACACGCCGCCAGCCCACCAGCGCCAGTTAACATCATCTCCAAGTCTAAACTGAACCCCACCAGTAGCGCTAAAAACAGCTATTTGAGAATCAGCCATGATTGTTTTCCCCGGTTGCAGTTTTTAGTTTAGAGCTTTCTCCCCTGTCCACTTTTTCGGGGCCACCTTACAGCCCTGGTAATAGGATTTGCTTCTCACTGCCATCACTATTGATGGGACACTCCACTCACGTAGTTACAGAAACCTCCCTTGTTAGGAGACCACTGCCATATATTTTGCTTTTTATCAAACGAAATTACTGCTTATATTTTTTGACTCTAAAACAGCAGTCACTGGCACAATTAGATTAGGTTTATTGTTATATTCCTATGCCTAAACTTAAAAAGCTTACTCCCAAGGCCGAAGCCCAATCTGAGTCCACCAGTCTAGACCGTCTAAGGGAACTGGCCCAAGACCCCAAACTGGCCAAGCTAGTAGCGGCTAATTATATGGCCCCACCGGATTTGTTGGAGGAGCTGAGCCACACCAGCGACAAGCCCCTGCTTAAAGCTCTGGTCAGTAATCCCAATACGCCGACGGAGGTGTTACTAAAACTGGGTTCCCTGTTCCCGGAGCAGTTGTTGGACAATCCGGTGTTCGATATTTTATTGATCGAAAATCCCAATCTGTTGTCGGAGTTTCCCAAGTCTTCCCTCAATAGTTTGCTGAAGCGGGAAGTGGCTCCGGTTAGTTTTCTGCGCTGGGCGGCTACCAATGGTGATGAAAATACGTTGCAGTCGTTGTTGATTAACCCGAATGTGCCGGCGGAGGTGGTCCAGGGGTTGACCGAGCATGGGGATTGGGATGTGGTTATAGCGGCCAAGCTCCATGTTAATAGTGGAGTAGAGGTCGAACCAAGCTGGGAAGAGCAGGGGTTAAAGCGGCGAGTACCGGAGAAAGAAAATGAACGGGTAACGGATTTTTTTAGGTATTTCTGGCCGGAGTTAAAGGATTTAGTTTGTTTGAATTACTGGATACGCAGGCGCATAGCATCGCATCCGAATTGTCCGGTGGATGTACTGGCTCAACTCGCACTAGATGATGATTTAGATGTACGCATTTGTGTAGCGAAGAATCCAAATTGTCCGGTGGAGCTAAGGCTGAAGCTACTGACCCAACTTGCACTAGATGATGGTTGCTGGGTACGCATTTGTGTAGCGGAGAATCCAAATTGTCCGGTGGATGTACTGACCCAATTTGCACTAGATAATAATTCATATGTGCGCAGGGACGTGGCATCGAATCTGAATTGCCCGGTAGAGGTACTGACCCAACTTGCACTAGATGATGATTACAGGGTACGCAGGGACGTGGCATCGAATCCAAATTGCCCGGTGGATGTACTGACCCAACTTGCACTAGATAATAATTCAGATGTACGCATAGGCATAACATTGAATCTGAATTGCCCGGTGGATGTACTGACCCAACTTGCACTAGATAATAATTCAGATGTACGCATAGGCATAACATTGAATCCGAATTGTCCAGTGGAGCTAAGGTTGAAGCTACTGACCCAACTTGCACTAGATAATAATTCAGATGTACGCATAGACGTAACATTGAATCCGAATTGTCCAGTGGAGGTACTGACCCAACTTGCATTAGATGATTCATATGTGCGCAGGGGCATAGCATTGAATCTGAATTGCCCGGTGGAGGTACTGACCCAACTTGCATTAGATAATAATTCAGATGTACGCAGGGGCGTGGCATCGAATCCGAATTGCCCGGTGGAGGTACTGACCCAACTTGCATTAGATAATAATTCAGATGTACGCAGGGGCGTGGCATCGAATCCGAATTGCCCGGTGGAGGTACTGACCCAACTTGCATTAGATAATAATTCAGATGTACGCAGGGGCGTGGCATCGAATCCGAATTGCCCGGTGGAGGTACTGACCCAACTTGCATTAGATAATAATTCAGATGTACGCAGGGGCGTGGCATCGAATCTGAATTGCCCACCCGCAGATTTAATCGTGGATTCCTTCTTGGAACAGTTCACCAAGAGTTCTATTCCCACCTACCCTCGTCTCATTGCCTTCCGTTCTCCCCATTGTCCCACCGGTGCCCTTGCCAAAAACTACCGCAGTCGGGATTGGCTAGAACGGTGTGCCATAGCAGAACACCCCAAAACCCCCGATGCCACTCTGCAAAAACTATTGCTGGATGGGAATCGTCTCGTACGACAAAAAGCCCAGGCTAATCTGGAGCAACGACAAAACATCATCCCAGAGGATTAAAATTATGGCAGAACTATTCAAATTCATGTTCTGGCTTATCTTCGGACTAATCTTTGCCCTCATCTGGATTATAGCCAAAATCCTCGGTGGTGCTTAGCTATATCATCCACTTAATCATTTAGCTTAAATTTAGGCAAGAGAAATTATGACAATTTATGCCCTAGAACATCCACTAAGAAATGTTTTTTCCCCTAAAGACTATCAATTCAAGATTCCAGAATATCAGCGCCCCTATGCATGGACGAATGATCAAGCAGAAGAATTTTGGAATGATTTGATTAATGCATTAGATCAAAAGGAAGAAGAGGAACCAGAATACTTTTTAGGTAGCATGGTTCTAGTGAAATCAGAAAACAAACCAGAGGCAGAAGTTGTTGATGGACAACAAAGACTCACAACCTTAACAATCCTGTTTGCCGTTATCCGTCACCATCTTTCTCCTTCAAGTACAGCATACTCAAAAATTGAAAATTTATTTTTTGAAGAAGACTTCGATGGTCAAAAAAGACCAGGGCTTACCACTAGAAAACAAGATAATCAGTTCTTTGCTGACAATATATATACTCCTGGTGGAATAGAAAACTTAATCAAACAGGATTCAGGATTTGATTCTGACAGCCAAATCAAGATGAGAGATAATGCAATTTTCTTTGACAAACAATTAAAAAATAAACTTAAAGAAATTAGTGATCAGGATAAAGATCAGTGGCTTACTAAATTACTAGGAAATATATTAAAATGCTGTCATTTGGTGGTTGTAAGCACCAATGATTTTGAAAAGGCATACCGTATATTTTCAACCATCAATAGTCGTGGATTAAACTTAACTCATAATGATATTCTTAAGGCAGAAATTATTTCCAAAATGGATGATGGGAAAAAACGCAAAGAATATACAGAAATTTGGGATAGTATGGAGGGAGATTTAGGGCGAAGTCAATTTGAGTCTCTTTTTGCATATATTTTTAGGATTGAGTATCAGGAAAGACCTAGCAAGAGCATCTTGACTGAATATAGAAAAAGAGTTTTGCCAAAATATGAAGAAAAATATCCAAAAGACCATGTCTTTAAGTTCGTTGATGAGCTATTACTTCCTTCCTCAAAAGTTTTAGAAATTATTAATAATCAAAACTTTGAATGTGAAGATCTGGAAATACAAGATTCAATTAACAATTATCTTGGTTGGCTTAACCTAATTGATAATGATGATTGGAAAGCTCCCTTAATATCCTTCATGATCAGATACAGAAATGAATCAACTAAACTTTTAAAATTTCTGGTGGAACTAGAAAGGTATGCGGCTGCAATAATGTTTTTGAGATTTGATATTAATGCCCGAGCCCGTGCTTACAGACCAGTTATTCTTGCGACACTAGAAAGTGCGGGGGAAGCAATTGACACCCTTGAGAAAGCTCTCGATATAGAAAAGCAAGATGAACTAATTAAAAAAGTTCTTGAGGGAGATATTTACAAGGATAAAACTCGAAGAAAGTACATTTTACTCCGCTTAGATTCTGCTTTAGCTGAAAGTGGCCAGAGTGAAAGCTTAAAAAGTAAAACCCTTACAATAGAACACGTTCTTCCCCAAAGCCTAACCCTGGAATGGAAAAGCTTAGGATGGAATGAAGAAAATCATGCAATTTGGGTCAATCGTTTAGGCAATCTGGCTTTGCTCTCTCAAAAGAAAAACTCATCCGGCAGTAATTTAAGCTTTGAAATCAAGAAAAAAGAGTATTTTCAAAAGAAAGGAAGCGTAACATTCCCCATTACAACCAGAATTTTAAGCTATTCGACTTGGACACCAGCAATAGTTGAACAAAATCAAAACTTTTACATCAAGACCCTGAAAAAAGTTTGGAGGTTAAGTTTGATGTAGTCAAATTTTGTAAAAAGTAAATGAATATAACCTTTAAGTTTAACTTTATGAGCTACAAACACTATTTTTCTCCTAAACATAAACCAGAAATTACTCAGGCTATTACTATTACTGAGCCTGCTATTATTTTTCGTCTTAATAAAACTTACTCTACCAATCTTAGCCAACAAGAAATTTATGATATAACCCGGAGTGACTGGATTCTTGGCCATAGGAGAGAAAAAGCAGAGTACGGCTTTGCTGCCTTCAAAGGGGTTGTCCTACAAGTTTATCGCATTGACCGCTGGGATTTTTCCGGTAAAGTGACCGATGTAGGTCGTCAGCGCTGGTTCTTTGAAGGAAAAGTAGCTACAGAAATGCAAGATTACATCAATGGTAATATATCTCATTATTTTAAAAAAGGTGATAGGTCTCCCACCAAATATTTAAATTGTTAACATTTTTTTGTTAGTGCTTAAAATGAATTCCCCAACTTTTTTTGAGAAAGGTACCACATTTTATTCAAAATCAGACTTCAATAAAGCATTGAGTCAGTGGTATAACAAAACCGACGAGGTGACTATTGGCGATACATCTTATAGTCAAGCTTCATGGATTTTTATCAAATTAGGGATGTACGATTTTCAGCTTAATGCAGACACGAAAAGAATAGGCGTTTTTGATTACTTGCAGATATTGAAGCAATACGAGCAAGATTTACCTTGGCATATTGTTGAGAATACAAGAAACAGTAAAATCAACAAAGCTGTTTTTGGTGAAGATTTTAAGAAAATCTCTGGTTTTTATTTGTATATCAAAAAAGCGCTAGAAACAACAATTACTATTTGAGCTTTGTTAACTATAACTTCATCAAAAACAATGTTACGTTAACCTTCATTCTCAATGATCGCCCGTAGAGCTTGAAGACGTGGTTTGCCTGGTGGCCCAGCATAACCCTGTTGCCAACTAACAATAATTGGTACCGTCATTAGGGCAGAACGGAATATGACCACTGTCCAACCCGGTGTTGATACTCCAGGCAACGGCTGAAAACCGTCTCCATAGCGTCGAACTTCTGTCAAACCAAGACCCTGAAAAACTTTGTCCCACGGCTTCCCAAACGCAAAGATGTGTCGAGTTTGAACTTCCGCAAGGGGCTGGAAAACATAGAGGTCAATTATAGAAGGTGGACAATTAAGTGCTGATGTTAGGGCAGAGGAATGCCACGGATAAAGTTCAAAATTGAGAATTTGGCTGAACTCAAAATTGTTGCCACAGCAACGTTGACCAAAACTCATTAGACTGCGCCAATAGGGACTTTCTTTCACATGGAGCTTGAGCCAAGCTTGATCGCCAGGGGGACTACGATCAAAGCATTTGCTGAAAGATGTCTGCCGTATACGATTGGCCCAGACACCATCCCGGGACTGAAGCTCAGGATAGCCAACACCAGGATTTAGCCCGAGTACCACCAATGAGGGTTCGCCATTTATGCCACGAAGATCCCCGGTAAAAGGGTCGGGGAAGCAGGTTAGGTCTAGTGCCCCTTTACCCTTGCCTTTATAGGATTCTTGCCATGAAGTGAGGTCTCTGGTTATGGAAGGTCATTGCTTCTCAAGCCAAGCATCAAACATGTTATCTCCATCAAGCCAAGCTGAAATGTACCCATCCCAGAAATCCGCCACTCGATTCCGATGTTCACTCATACTTTGACAGACTCCATCGAATTACTTGTTTTCTACTTGAGATTACACAAAAAGCGAATGTCTGCTTTAATACTTTGGCAGTTAACATCATGGAGTAAAACGCGAATCCTAAAGATTTCAAACTATGAAATAATCATTTAAATTCCTACTTTGGCTATATTTCACATTATCTTTACTGTTGTTTAATTATTAGCTAAAAATCTGGATTTCTTTTAATTGCTTTATCTCTTGTTGGTCGGGAGCTTGAAAATCCTCTGCATTTATCCCCAAACTATTAAATCCAAACCGTGCCAATGCCATAAGTAGTTTTCACCTATTTCTACCCAGATATCAATATCTTTGGTATAGCGAGGATGTCCATGGATAGCTACGGCATAGCCACCAATGACAAGATATTTAACCTGATTTTTGTTTAACAATTCTATAAATTCTTTGAAGTCTTGGTTCAGCATTGTATTTATATTGATGGTACTCTCGACGGATTTGTTCTAGGGCTTCCAGTCGCTTCCCATAGGATTGTGTTTGCCAATAAGAAAAATCATTACCTTGACTTTGTTTTGTGGTTTTAAGAACAACTTTTTCCATAGCTTTGTCCAAATAGTTGCCAATTAGGATCTTAACCGTACCACCTCCCCAAAGGGAAAACCGTCACTATTCTTACCCCCTGGTGATACTACCCAGAGGGTATCCAATGGTGGGGCCTGGTCGGGAAAACTGCCATAACCATCGGTGAGGTAACAGATAACTGCCTGTTTTTCCCTGCTCCACTTTTCATCCACCGCCGTAAAAAAGGGACGAAAATCCGTGCCACCGCCCCCCTGGGGTTTGGGTACTGCGTTTAAATTATCTAGCTCATAGGGGCCATAGCAGTCCGCATCAGCATACCAGAGCCAACATTTTATTTGGGGATAGGAACCGAAAATACCCCTCAGCTCACTCAAGAAAATTCCCATCTCCTCGTCCCCCACCGAACCACTGGTGTCAATGCAACAAAAAACTTCAACACTTTCCCCCACCAAAGCTTCCAGATACAGACCTTGATGGATAAAACGGCGATCGTACCCCTGAAAATCATTGGGAGTATGGACTAAAAATCGCCAGAGATAGGTGCGCCAATCCAACTGAGGCTGGCCAATTTCCCCCAAGTGTCGTTCTAAGCCTTCCGGTAAATTGCCCTGGAACTGACTACGGGCCACAACGGTAGCCTGTTGGATCGCATTCCGCCAATGGACAGCCAACTGCTCCTCCTGGTGGCGAGGACTTTCTAAACGATTACGGTGGATTTCTTGATCATCCTGTGAATGGCTATGGATTTTGCTGGAATTCGCTGAAGATTGCCCACCATTAGGCTCACTGTCATTACTATTTAGGTCATTGTCATTATTATTACTATCACTTTGGGTAGTTAGATTGGGAATTTCCTGCAACAGATCCGCTATCGGTAAAGCCGGGGGACTTTCCCGTTTAATCAGTAACTCATAGACCTCCTCCACACTATATTTTTCTAATTCCGGTTCCCGTAAACCCCCCTTGGGAATAACAAATTTTCCCTCCGCCACAATCATGCCATTAACCACAATATCCGCCGCTATATTCCACAACTCCGGCAGACGACTGGCCCGACGGCTTTGGTGTAACAATGCTCCGTGCAACAACTCATGGAGAAATAGCCCGTCCCTTTCGGCGGGGGTAAGCTGGGCAAGATAATGGGGATTGAAATAGATATTTTTACCCTCTGTACCAGCGGTAGGTATTGCTTCAGTGACGTAATAACGGGCAAACAGAGCGAGGGTAGCAAAAAAGGGAGACTGCATCCGTAGCCGCAATCGGGTAGCACTGAGCAGAGCTTGGCAATCATCGCTCATATCGCTAGCAACTCCTGATAACCCTGCATGAACTGTTTAAGTTTTGGTTCTTTTTTCGCCATGATGGACAATGCTCCCAAGTGACCGGCCCGCCGCAATTGCCCGGCCATATCGGTAACAAATAACTGTACCCACTCACTATCCGCTTTATCCGTTAACCAATGAAAAGCATTAACCCCTGCGGTGGCATCTTTCGCCCGCACTGCCAGCCCAATGGTGGAGGCGTAACCACTGGACGGTTCGGTGGGAAAACCAATATTCTGTCCCTGTCCCCGAAAAATAGCTTCCAAATCCGGTAGGTCTTTATAGAGTTGCACAAAGGCACTGAATTCAGCGGCGCATCCTTCTCCCACCGCTGGGGACACATCTAAGTTGACTTGGTGGAGTCCATTGGCTATGGCCCAGGAACGGGGAGATGGCCAAGCAGGTCGTTGGAGATCCAACTTATGAATTAATCCTGGACGGAAGGAAAGAAAAGCAATAACCTGTTCGTGGTATTTTTGCTCTAGGGCATACTGCTTAAAGCTTTCAAAATCCGGTTGTACGTCCAGGTGTAAAAAACGATTTGCTAAAGGTGCCGGCATTTCAAACACGGAAGCCCGGTCTTCCTTTCGATTGCCCGCCGCCCAGATAAACCAATCCGTTGGTACTTCATAGCTACCCACCCGACGATCTAAAATTAACTGTTGGGCTACCCCTTGCATAGCTGGTGGGGCCATATTTAATTCATCGAGGAAGAGAATACCAGCTCCATCTTTAGGTAAAAATTCCGGTGGATACCAAGCAGAAGTCCCTGTCTGGGGCTTAGTTTTGCTAGTGGGAATGGCAACGGGCAAACCCCGTAGATCCGTCGGTGCTAGTTGACTCAGCCGCAGGTCAATGAACCTCAGTTTTCCTTCTTCAGCAATTTGTGCCACAATGCTGGACTTACCAATACCAGGGGGCCCCCAAATCATGGTGCTGGTTTTAATTTGGTTGCCAACTAGTTGTTCCAGGTAGTTTTTTAGCTGAACTGGGGTCATGGAAAATTGTCCTTACGTAATGCCGCTACGGTATAAAGAAAGATGTCCAGGGAACGAGGCAGTAGAGCTAGAAAGCTTACTATGGGTTCGGTTTAACCAATTATGCCCAGAACTAGATGCACAAAAAATAATTATTTACTATGCAATTTTGCGCTTATTTGGTAGTTCATCTTAAAATATTTGCTACTTTAAAGTAAACATTAATCTAAAAAAATCATTCTAAAAGAGTCTTTCCACCGATTTCATTGCTAAATAGAGTTTACTTGGCTGTTGATTAAAAGGCACAAAGCCATATTTGATGTAAAAATTAGAAGCCTGGTCATTGAGGGCTTCCACTATGACGGCAAGGGAAGCAATTAATTGAGAGGTTTCCCAAGCTCTTTTTAAGGCATCAATTAATAATAGTTCACCTAGTCCCTGGCCTTTGTAGTTTTGGTCAACAGCTAAACGTCCTAACAGGGTTGCAGGTAGCATGGGATAACGGGGCAATCCTTTAGCAAAGTCGGTTTCTAAGTAAGCAATGTTGACAGTATAAGCTGAAAGAGTGTAGTAGCCCAACACTTTTTTATCTAGATTATCAACTAGGACAAATATTGTTGCAATTTTTCTTTTTAGGTCTTGGGAAGCTTGTTTTTGGATATAGGTATCCAGAGATGCTTCTCCACAGTAAAAGTCTGAGCGCTGATGGATACGACTATCAAGAAGTTCAATTTTTAACACCATCAATCTCTATTATTTGTTGGTGACGCAAGGCGGCTTTTTTTAACTTACTATTTGGCTCCGATGGCCGTAGTAGCGCATCAACAAAAGCTTGACTGTCGGCAATGGTTAATTGGAGAGTTTGATGCTGTTCAATCACCTTCAATGCGGCCGCTTGGGCACTGGCGACGACAAAATCAGTTAATGATCTGCCCTCCAGGGCCGCCGCCTTTTGCATCAACGCTTTTGTTTCTGGACTAATCCGGGCTTCCAGCCTAGCCAGGGCTTTGGACTTGGTGATCTGGGTCATGGGACAAAACTGGCAATGGGGAATGAGACCATGCTACCAAAATATACGGCAATTTACCGTACATAATCTGTGAACCTTATGGACTTTTTGGAGAAATGAATGGTGCAAATTGGTAGAGAGCAGTGGATGCTATGCAAATAAAGCAATATTTGTTCCACCGTAATCTTTGTCGATATTTGACATAGAGTTAAAAGTCAAGGATGCCTACCCGAGGTTAACCGCCATGGCCAAGGAAACATTGTCTGCACTGCAAACGGAAGCCCAATCGGAAGACCAGCCCGGAACGCCTGCGATCGCCTTGAGGAATCCTGCTTTGACATAGGCCGCCTCATCCACCCCAGGGGGAACCCAATCCCGCAATAACATCATCAATTCTTCTTTTTCCGCTTCGGGGGGATTTTTAGCAGTTCACATAGTTCGGTAGTCTGCTGGGCGTTGAGGGGCAGGGGGGGAATGCCTAACTTTTGGCGATTGGCAGCGTGGCGACGGTAGCCTTGCAACATAGGACGGTTCTCTCTCCGGCAATATTAGTTCATGGTCAACGGTGAATATTCTATTTTATGCAGGGGAACGGGATAAGTTACCGGCAAACGGTTTGGGGAGACTGGGCAAAGGGGATCGCCGACCCTATCTTAAAAAATAGACCGATCTTCTAGGAGGTATATGATGAATAATTTAGTTTTATCAATTATCAATAGTGCTCAGGTAATTTATGAATCGTGATCTGGCCTCAATTTTGGATGCTCTAATTTTTGCTCGTCGCATTGTAACTTTCACTACAAATATGACAGAAGAAAATTTCTTTACTGATATTAAAACTCAAGACGCAGTGATGCGAAATATTGCGGTCTTAGGAGAGGCTTTAAGGAGAATTTCCCCAGAATTTCGGCAAACTTATTCCAAAATTCCCTACAATCAAGGGAATTATTTAAAACTACAGGATGAGTTGTTTACAGGGGAGACAATTAAATCTTTGGGGAGAAATTTTTTAGAGTTTGAAGCAAACAAATCCCAAGAAACTGTTCCTTGAATTTCGATGACAGTTTTTCAATTTAACTACTATCCCTGTAAGCGGTTAATTCGTATAAGCTGATTGCTGGGTTCACTTATCTGCTCCAAAGCCGCATCAATTTGTTTTGCTTGTGCTAAGAAATCTGCATTAAAAGTACAAACAATGATACCGCAATGGCATTCATTTTGTAGATGAAGCCGAATAAAATCCTTACGATTAATTGTCAACACTGCCCTTTGTTCAGCGACAGCAAAAGCCAATACATCCTCGTCGGGAATAGCTTTATCGGCTTGCCCCGCATCCAAACAAGTCAGTACATCATGCCCTAGTTCACGTAAAGCCTGCACCACAGGCATAGGAAAATTTTCGTCACCGTACAATCGACTCATAGGGCTTCATTCTCGTTGATTTGCCCCTCAACTTCTGATCGATGACGACGGACATAGGCCCAGGCATTAACCAAATCTTCGGCCCGGAGACTAGGATAACAGCGCAAAATTTCCCCATCATTCAAGCCCTGCCGCCTGGCCTGCTCCAATACCCAAACAGGAATCCGAGTGCGAACAATGCAAGGCTCACCACCACAGACTAGGGGGTGGACTTCGACACCGGGAGCCAAATCACCTAAATCCTGGGCCACCCACTGCAATAACTGTGCCCGCTCTCCCCCGGACAATTGAGGCAGTAAATTGGCGATCGCCTGTAATGCACTCGTCATCTCATATTCCTATGCAATAAGTCCAATTTTAGAGCATGGCCTCCAATTCCCTTTGCCCCTCGGCGATCGCCCCGACTTTTATATTGTGCCCAGTGCGATTGTCGCCACCTATGTCCAAACATCCCATCAACAATGGTCAGCGGGGAGTAAAAAGGATGGAACTGCTAGGCGAGATTCATCCATGCGTAAATTTTCCGACCCAGAAGAACACTACCGAGAAGCATGAAAAACAATACAATTATAGGACAAAATATTTTAGGAAATTGCAATCTTATTCCCATTGACCCACATTTTCGCCAAGGTGAAATGTCGCCTGTTCGCCTTTTTGACTTTTCACCCATTCAGACAGGAGAAAATCCACCAATTCAGATTTATCGGCGGCTTGATTATCCCGCTTAAGGCGATGAAGTTCTTCCTCCACATCTAGGTCTGTTTCACGACGAATGTAATAAGTGCGCCCAATCCAATCTGGGTCACTTCTTTTACCCGTAGCGGGTCGTCCCCGCTTAGGCGATAGGGCATTAGATTTCGATTCCCCTTCAACAGAAGTGGTCTGTGGGCAGAATCACCACAATGAGTTTCCGGAAGTTCCGATTGCTTTTTTTGGCTGGCGATCGCCGGTAAGTTGGGGGGAAATTGAGCAAGGTTCTATGCTCGACCAGGGGAATATTGAGGTTTTTGAGCGCAAACCAAAGGAGCGGAAACCCTTTCCTGAACAGGCTTTGTAACTATTACTGCCTTATCAGAGAAATCTATTTGGGAAGATTTTTATAGAAACTTCACATTTTCTCGTGTTAATGTTCTTGAAGACTATCCAAATCGCCAAGGTAGATAGAAACCAACTTCGAGAAGTTTTTATTCATTCCATGGGCGACACAAGACTAACAAACCTGACAATCTAAATTATTGGAGAGATTTCATGGAAACAGGGCACTCCATCGCCCTGATCGCCGCACAAACACCTAAAACCAAAGAAACCCCTCACGCTTTGGACGGCACAGAAGGGGTTCCTAAGGTCTTAAAGGCTCACCAACCAAGGGCGATCGGTGCTTTTAAATTGAATTTCTCAAACGGCAAGCCGCAACTAGCAAAATTTGCAGGGGGTGCCGCTTGATATCTATCTTATCGTTAATCCGTCGATATTCAAGGGGTACAGGCAAATTTAGTGTCGGCAACATCAACGGAACTCCCTCCCTGCCTGAAATTTGGAAGCAAAAACCCTTCTGTTTAGGGACATATACAACACGTCAGCTCAATGATGCAGGGGGGGTGGAGTAATGAAAGTTAGACCCCAGCACTGGCAAGAATGGGTGAATAGCGGCATCGCCCCTGAGATAATCGAAGCTAACCTGAAGAGCCTAGATAACGCCTACGGATGGTTACTGTATTCGGAGAAACTACCCCGGCGTAACGATGGACGATTAAGTCAAGGAATACTGACCCAATACCGTCACCTTGAACAGGGAGGCTGGTATTGCTCTGGATTAGATGCCATAACTCTAGAAGATTCCCAATGGGGCTGTTTTAAACCAGATCAGCCTCGACTCTCCCAAGAAGGGAAGCTAATTAAATATGAACACCCCCCCAAGACCTCAACAGAAGCATTTTGCTTAAAAATCACCCGTCATCAATGGCGACAAATTGCCCAGAAAGCTGGATTAGAGTGCCCCGACCTTGAGCATATCCCTAACCAAGAGATAGCCCAATCATTCTGGCAATGGGTAAAAAATAACCCCGCCGTACCCATCATCATCACCGAAGGAGCCAAAAAGACCGCATCCTTGCTTAGTTATGGCTATGCCGCCCTAGGCTTGCCGGGGATTTATTCCGGTTACCGCTCCAAAGATAGCGAGGGAATTGAATTAGTCCATAAACAGCTAATCCCCCAGCTTGAGACATTTTGCCAACAGGGTCGAGAATTTGTCTTCTGTTTTGACAACGACAACAAACCCACCACCAAGCACAACGTCAGAAAGGCGATCGCCAACACAGGGTGTCTGATGGAGCTCCAGGGATGCAAAGTCACTGTCATGACCTGGGCTGGATTAGCCAAGGGTATTGACGATGTCATCGTTGGCAACGGAGAAACCAGCCTAGACCGCATTTATTCTGCCCGCCAGAGCCTCGAAGCTCACAAACTAAGCGAATTTACCGACCTAACCCCCCTCATCTCCCAGATAGTAAATTGCCGCTACCTAGACCAGGATATTTTGGCCAATGTCACCAGCCGATTAGTAGGCATAAAAGCCGCCAAGGGAACAGGAAAAACCGAGGCTTTAGCCCAACAAGTACAGCAGGCGATCGCCAAAGGACTGCCCGTCATTGTCCTCACCCACCGGGAACAATTAGCCAAAGAATTGGCCCAGCGGTTTGGATTACCTTACCGGTCGGAATTGGAATTTGGAGCCGAATCCTTCCATGGTTATGTCTTGTGTGTTGATTCCCTGCATCCCCAAGCCAAGCCCGCCTTCGACTCCAGCCGCTACCCTGACGCCCTGGTCATTTTGGACGAAGCGGAGCAGGTCATCTGGCACTTACTCAATTCCGTCACCTGCCAACGCAATCGCCCCGCCATCCTGGAAACCCTCAGCCAATTGCTTAATGGAGCCGGGCAAATCGTCCTCAGTGATGCTGACCTAACCCGCATCAGCCTTGATTACCTCCATGGGCTATTAACAGTCCAGTGCGCTCCCTGGGTCTTGGTGAACGAATATCACCCCGCCAGTGCCCGTAAAGCTTTCCTTTATGACGCCCCAGAAGCTTTATTTTCCGATGCCTTGGAATGTATCCAAAACGGAGAACGGCTCATAATTCATACAGGAGCCCAAAAAGTCAGCAGCAAATGGGGCACTATTAACCTGGAAACAACCCTATCGGGAGCCTTCCCAGAGCTGAACATTTTACGCATTGATGCGGAATCAGTGGCGGAACCGGGACACCCCGCCTATGGAGTAATGGGCAACCTCAACGCCATCATTCCCCTCTATGACATTGTTATTGCCTCCCCAACTCTAGAAACAGGGGTAAGCATTGATGTTAAAGGGCATTTCCACCGCGTCTTCTGTTTTGCCCCCGGCAGTCAAACCGCTGAAGCTGTCTGTCAATCCTTGGCCCGGGTGCGGGAAGATCTCCCCCGTCATCTCTGGATTAAAAAATATTCCAATCAAAGCATTGGCAACGGCTCCACCATTCCAAAAATATTGGTCAGCTCCCAGCAAAAGCTCTTTAAAGCTAACTCCCTCCTCTTGGGACAAGCGGATACCATCGCCAACCTAGATGGCCATTGCTCCCGCCACATGGTCACCTGGGCCAGGTACAGCGCCCTCCACAACCATGGCTTTAAAAAATATCGAGATGTTATCCTTAGCCGCTTGGAAGCCGAAGGGTATAGCATTCTCTCCACCGATGCCCCCGACGATGCCAAAAGCGTTGGAGAATTTATGAAAGCCTACACAGAAGCCAATTATCAGCAACACTGCGAAAAGGTCGCCGCCGCCCCCCTGCTCGATGATCTAGAATTTGAGCGCATCAGCAGGGCCCGGGCCAAAAGTGAGCCAGAACGATTGTCAGAACAAAAAACAGCCATCTCCAAACGGTATCTCACCGACGACATCACCCCGGAACTGGTCAGCCAGGATGACAAAGGACTATATGGTCAATTGCAGTTGCGCTACTACTTAACCCTAGGGCGGGAATTTTTAGCTGAGCGGGATACCCATCGAGTTAAAAAGCTCACCAAACAAACCGGGGAGGCTTTCACCCCCGACATTAACAGCACCTGCTACAGCGCCAAGGTAAAAACCCTGGAAATTATCAATATCGGGCAATTCCTCGACGGTTCCGCCCATACCTCGGAAAGCTTACGGGACTGGTTTGAGCATATCTGTCAGTTCCGTGATGACATTAAGGCTATTCTCAATCAATCCATCAATCCCGAACGGGACACCCCCATCGCCGTTGCCCAACGATTGCTGGGATTAATGGGCTTGAAAATGACAGGGAAACAATACCGGATCAATGGGGGACGTCAGCGCATTTATGCCCTCGTAGACTCTCCCCCCGACGACCCAGCCAAAATCATTATGGAACGCTGGTTTGAACGGGATTCTAGCCGCGTCCCCTGTCACACCTCTTCTTTAAAAGAGTTATGTTAAACCTGAGTTAAACAATGGGCACCCTAGAAATTGCTTGATCCACAAGATATGGAATGTAATGGGCAAGAAACCTTACTGGGTTTTGGATATGAGCTATAAGCAAAATCGATAGGACAGTCGATGAAGAGGCTAAAGGGAGACCCTCTATGGATTAGATGTCTCCGCCGGCTTGGTCAGTGGAGTAACCACCGCAGTGATGGAGGAAAAGAATGGCAAAATCGACCCCTGATTATTATGCGGACTATTTTTTTAGTCAACCGGATTGCTGATGTGGTCACGGTTGCCTCTTCCCATTGCCAGCGAAGGAAGCGTGGCTTTGTCAAGGCTATTAGGGCACTACAACTGTCCGAGGTAACATTACCTTCCCTTAGAGTGTCGTGGCTTGGAGGCGTAGTCCTAGGGCTTCCATGACTTTCAAAACCGTTACAAATTCAGGATTTCCATTGGCAGATAGGGCTTTATAGAGGCTTTCCCGTCCCAATCCTGTTTCCTTTGCAATCAGTGTCATCCCTTTGGAACGGGCTATGTCTCCCAGCGCTACGAGGATTAGAGCAGGGTCTCCTTCTTCAAGGGCGGCTTCGAGATAAGCGGCCATGTCTTCACGGCTTTCTAGGTGATCGGCGGCATCCCAAGGGATAGTTTTAAGGGTTTCCATTGAATTGACCTTATAGTTCTTTGGCTAAATCACGGGCAATGGTGATGTCATTGGATTGGGTCTGCTTGTCGCCGCCAGCCAACAAAATAATTAACTGTTCTCCCTGCTGGGTGAAATAGATGCGATAGCCGGGGCCGTAGTTAATCCGAAGTTCTGAAACCCCACCCCCTACCGACTTAACGTCCCCAGCATTAACCAAGGATAGACGGCGAATACGAATATCAATTCGGGCTTTTGCCTGGCAATCCCGCAAAGACTTAAACCAACGGGCATAGGTTTCTGTTTGCCGGATTTCAATCATCCCCCTATTGTATCCCAAAAGATACAAATTGCTTAATGTATTTGAAGCGGGCATTAATCTGAGGGGGCTTGGGATTAGAATTGAGTAATTATATTTTGTATAACTCAGGAGGGGCTAATGGAAGTCCGGCTCAAAAAGTGGGGAAATAGCATCGGGTTACGCATTCCGCACCCCTTGGCCATCAGTTGGGGGTTTGATGAATCAACGGTGGTGGATTTGGTGGAAACGGAGCAGGGGCTGATGATTCGTAAACGGTCTTCCCCTGGGTCATTGGAGGCACTTTTGACATCTATTCCTGCCGATTTTACCTATCCCGGTGATGTGTCCGATTTTGTGGAGAGTGAGGCGACCGGCCAGGAATGGTTATGACCTCAACCGTCCCGCAATATCCTGAACGGGGGGCGGTAATTCGCTTAAACCTCAATCCCACCCAGGGGCGA
Source organism: Synechocystis sp. IPPAS B-1465 (assembly GCF_003015225.1). Lineage (GTDB taxonomy): Bacteria > Cyanobacteriota > Cyanobacteriia > Cyanobacteriales > Microcystaceae > Synechocystis. Next base: position 36,920 of record NZ_CP028097.1, read on the forward strand.
GAACAAATGGGAGAGGCGCGGCCATGTCTGGTTTTGAGCCATACTGCCTTTAATAAGGCCCGCAATGGCTTGATCATTGTTTCCCCAATTACGAATACCATTAAGCCAGAAATTCAGACGTTGGTTGTCCTTCCTGATGGTTATCGGGTACAAGGATCGGTTATTGCTGAGCAAATCCGCACTGTGGATTTAAGTTTGCGTTGGTGGCGGGATACGGGAGAAGTCCTTCCCCCTAGTTTTGTGGATCAGGTCTTGGCGGTTCTCCAGCTAATTATTGGATGAGACCCTAAGCGATGGATGTTTCTTCGTCAGTCCCTTAATGATCCCCAAACTGATGTTCGAGATGGTCAATGGGAGGCGTCGCCATCCCGAATCAGTAACCATAATGACTCCCCTAGGGGCTCTATACGGGAACGTAGTAGGTGAGCAATCCTTTTTATCGATTCAACATTGCCAATTTGAAGAACGTTTTCCTCCAGAATTTTCCTCTGCCAATCCCCATCACTAATTTTCTGTAGGAGTAAGTCGGCAATAATACGAGACTCCCGCAGACGGAGCCCAGACCTGGCAATGCTGACCGTATATCTAGTGGCAGTGCCCATGGGAATTGTTCTTTCTAGAAAGGCTGAGGAATTTAGCTATCCTGCTCATTGGCTAACCATTGCTCAACAATTTCCTTTATCAAAGCTGACACATCCCCCCCCCGACTTTTGGCAATGCTTTCCAGCTTCTGATCACGCTCATTACTCAACTTGAGAGTCACCCGACGTTTTTTGACCTCTACTTGTTCTTCCCCTGCCTTCAGGGCCCGCTGTTCTGCCCGATGTTGGGCTAATCGTTCCATCGCTTCCGAAAGTGTCCCAGCCTGGGACACAATTGGCTCGTTTGTGGCAAGTTCAATATATCGATAGGCGGTGGATTTGCTTACCTCAATTCGTTCTAGCCAACCTCGAAAACCCCCAGTTTGGCGATTGTAAGTAAACTGTTGTTTCGCCGTTAACAACGCTTTGCCGGCAATTAAGCCAGCTTGCAGTGCATCCCCTAAATGGGACTGGAAAGACTGGTGAGCAGCTTTAACAATATCCTCCAGCTCCATTAGGGTGGCGCCGTTCATATCAATTTCTTTCAATGGAGTGATAGGGTCGGCCGCTTGAGCAAACAGACCCTGCTGTTCTGACGACGTAACCCGAATTTCAGGAACTGATAGTTTTTTAGGCATAATTCTGTGTTTGCAACCACTGCCATATTTGCAGAATATCGCCCCCAGCGTCGGTGTCGGGAAAATCAGCAGCCACTAACCCCTGGGACCACCAATCTCGATGACTGGCTCGTTCTCGCACTGGGGTCAAGCAAATGGGGACATTTAACGGAGCTAAGGAAGTTACAATTCCGTCTGCATGGGCACGGGGATGGAGTCGATTAAGTAACATTGTTGTAGGACGATGGGCATTGCGCGCTAACTCCAAAGTGGCTGGCAAAGCATCTAGCGTTGCTTGGTCATACACCACTGGCACCAAAACCACATCAGCAACAGACAATGCGTCATGTACTCCGGGCACAGAGGCACCGGGTAAATCAACAATCGCTCTTTCTAGCGCTTTCAACCGAATTGCCACCCGACCCAAAGACACATCCACAACTTCGGGACTATTAGACCCACGGCGATCGGCCCAGTAACAACAAGTTGCCTGGGGATCTGCATCAAGCAGGGGACTGGCAGAAATGACGGCTAAATTGGCGGCGATGGTACTTTTCCCAACTCCTCCCTTGCCGTTAAATACGACTATCTTCACCAAGTTCCTCCGAAAAGATAAAAACCGTCTGAACCATCGTAGCTACTTAATGCTTAATGGCCTCACCCACGTGGAGCTATTAGCTATTGAGATAACGATAAATACTCGACTTGGAAAGAGCACACTGGCCCATCAATACTTCCATCGAAAGCCGACTCATCTTTGCTATCATACCCTCTAAGTTTTTGCTTTTTTTGGGAGTAAGGGGTCCCATAATCAAAATCCCCCGATTAGTGGCCGAAACAGCAAGAGCTATTTTTAAGCAGGGGTATCAGTACCATGGCTCGTAATTGGACAATAAATTTAAGCGAAGAGGCTCTTACTGACCAAATTACTGACCAAATAGAGCAGGCAAAAGTTAGGGAGATCGCCGCTTTATACCCACCTGACCAGTAGTTGGCAAACTACCGTTGGTAGAAGCTGTCTCCTATCCCTTGGAGATCGTTTTCCAGGTGATAAAACTTCGGGACCTGTTGCCAGAATTCGATGGCGGGGATTATGGTTCTTTACTAAAGCCTGATACCATATGACAGTCTGCATTAAATTGCTGGCGGAGAAAAAGTGCTTATGAGTACCAAAAACTTAAAATGGCGTCTTTGCCACAACCGTCCTAGGCAACATCAACTAGATAAAGATTGCTTCTGCCTCGTCTAGAGAAAGAGGAAGTCGACTCAAAGAGCCCGCAATCGTCAGCCCCGCTGGAGGAGAGTGCGCCCCCTGGGGGAGAACCTTCACAACTTATTTCTGATTTCTAAGAGGTATACAAAAGCGAGCTGAAGAATTCGCTTTACCTCAATGGCAGGGCTGGAGAAAAAGGAACAAGAAAAGCTAGTCCTCCAGAGCCCTCCACTAAACAAAGGGTTCCCGCCAGCAACAACGGGGTGAGCAGGATGGAAAGTAGACCCAGCCCAGAATTAGTCCTGCCCTGCGCCCCTGCATTAGCCCAGGGGAGCTTTAGTTTTGCATTCAATTACAGCCCCTCACCTCCCCGTTAGCCCCCGGTATTCCCCGCCAACCCCAGCTGCGGTAGTAAGTGGGGAGCTACCCTAGGATGCCTCTAAAAGTCACCGAGTCAGAGCCGCTGAGGGAACTAGAGCCATTGTCTCCAAAACAGCATCAGAGAAGAGGATGTTACAGGGCAGACCAGCAGAGAGGAAAACTGGGGAGTGGTCGGCATAGTACCCCAACAGTAGAAGAGTGGGAGTGAAAATCGACAATGGTAGTGCCGAGTGAAGAAGAGGGAAAGCACTCAAAAAAAGACCCTATGGAAGCCAGCTTATCTATTACTCTGACATCCCCACTATGACTCTAACAAACCCCAGTAATCGCCGTCGACACCCCCCTGGGTCTGTACAGCCACATCATCACTTCCGACTACGCCTGATTCTCCGGGTTGCGGGAAGCCTTTGGTTAGGGGTAGAGGGTCCGCACTTATTGTCTTTACTCTCCCTGCACTTCTTAAAACTAGTCCAGCTTCTTTACGGAAGTTGCCCTCAACAGCGCAAGAGAGTTTAGCAGCCACCCAGACCCATTCATTTAAACAAAAACTGCTCTAACGCAACAATCGGACAGGGAAAAGGCTCCTCCAGTTCCAGTAGGTCTTTGTCCCCTGTAATTAAGTAATCAGCCTGCCCAACCAATGCCAAGACCAAAAAGGGCACATCAAAGGGATCTCTACATAGGGGAGTTGGCGGTGGAGGGTTGGGTATCTCCACTGTTTCGCAAAAAGGTAGATAGTCAGCCAACAATTCCTCTTGTTCAGCTGCATTGAGCCTGAACTTGAGGTAGGTAAGCACCTGCATTAGTTCTTTAACCGTTACCTTTGATATCAAAAGGATACAGTCCCCAGCCTGCCATTTATCACGTAATTACCTGTGGGACCCCCCAGAGCTACAACCGGAGCGTTAGACGAGGGGTCTGCGGACTACACAACGCCGGCACTCCCTGTAACTTCCCTCCAGCGTTCTAGGTCGACGCCTTTAATGAGCAACCACAGACACAGAGAGAGTTCAGACACTATGGGCACCACGTAAATCGGCGACACAGCTCCAACAAAGTCGGGGAACAGAAATCGAGTGTAGCTACCAATTAAATAGGTGACTCCAGCTGCCATCACAAGATACCCAATGGCCTTCGGCAGGTATAGTGACTTGGCAATCAGGTAGCCGAGAATCAGGCAATGAACCCCAAACAGAATCAGTCCCAAGTCATACCCATAACTATGCAGGTCGAGAAACAGCAACGATAGCGAGTTGAGCTGGGCTACTCCGAAGATCGTTGCGTAGCCTGGTCCCTTCAGCAGAAGTACCGCCGCGTAGTAGTTAAGTAGATTGACGGCGATCACCGCCGTCTGCGTCAGCCGAAAAAACAACGCGACAAGCGCGAGGGTCTTATTGACCGGCTTCAGGAGGGTGAACAGCAACACGGCAAGCGCCACATCGCTCAGTAACATGATCGAGTCGGCTAAAAACCCGGCACGGAAGAGTCCCTCTGCTCCCAAGATACTCCCGGCGGTGGCAGTGGCATCACCAGGAGTAATGATTGATGAACGCACGAATATTTCAGCGAACAGACCGAGCACAATGATAATGAGGTACAGGAGCCCAGCGGCTCTTGCATAGACTAGCGGTGAAGTCTCTATCATTCGGTTTGTCATGTTAGCACCCTCCTGTTACTCCCGCCGTCTAACAACCCGTGGAGCTGTCTTCATGACTGACGCGCCCAATCCACGGCATTGTTAATGTCTTCCTCTATTATGTCCAGAAGAGCCAACTTAGCTCTGACCGCATCAGCCCGTTGGATCCTAACCGGGGTAAGAATAATCTGCCCACTCTGCACCGTGACCTCAAAGTATTCCGCCGCACCAATCTGTTGGGTAACCGACTTAGGTAAAGTGAGCTGATTCTTAGATGTCAACTTAGCAAGCATAACAGCCCCAGGAGGAAAGACAGAAAGAAAGGAATCCTTACTTTAGGATAAACAGTGGATGAGCTTGGAGTAAGAGCAAAGAAAACGACTGGTTTTTAAGCAGTGCCCCCGGCGATGGTTTCACCCCCCTAAGCGTGTAAGAAAAGTGGTCTACTATTCAAAGCAAGTTGGACCCCCCCGTTATAGCTTTTTAGGCTCATCACTATGCTCATTGGTTATATGAGGGTTTCCAAAACAGACGGAAGCCAGCACCTAGATTTGCAGAAAGACGCCCTACTAGCAGCCGGAGTAAAGGAAGACCGGATTTATCAAGATTGCGGTTCCGGTAGAAACTCTCAGCGTCCAGGATTAGAAGCAGGGCTCAAAGCACTGCAACCAGGTAACACCTTAGTAGTGTGGAAACTAGACCGGCTGGGGCGAAACCTCAAAGACCTCGTGATGATCGTCGAAGGGCTACGGCAAAGGGAAGTTGGCTTTAAGGTGCTAGCGGGAGCAGGGGCAGAAATCGATACCAGCACCGCCAATGGAAGACTATTCTTCGCCGTGTTCGCCGCCCTAGCGGAATACGAGGCAGAGTTAATCTCAGAACGGACCAGAGCAGGACTACAGGCAGCGAGGGCGAGGGGAAGGATGGGAGGTAGACCAAGGAAGATGGATAGGGTAATGCTCCAGATGTTAATGGAAGCGATGAAGAACCCAGAAGCCTGTGCCAAGGCAGTAGCCCAGAAGCTCAATATCAGCACCGCCACCCTCTACTCCTACGTCAATGGGGACGGCACCCCGAAAGAAGCCGGACTAAGGTTATTGAGAAAAGCCCATGGGGAACAGCAAGAATCAGAGGGACCCCGATAATCTCATTGTCTGCTCCCCTTCCCCCCGACTGCAAAGTAGGGATAGGGAAACATCGCCCTCTGCTCTGAAAGGGAGCATTAGCATTTCACAGGGTATGGGGGAATAGTGCCAGCATGATGAGATTACCCTGTGGAGTATATTCCTCTGCTCACCCCCTCAAGGCTCAATCTCGATGCGAGGGAAGAGAGCCCTCATCACCTTAGCAAAGGAACTAGTTCCTCTTAAGCTTCTGCGAAGCTTATTCTAGTGTAGTACAAACATGGAAACGGTGGTAATTTTAGTTACTTAGATCTAGTTGACAAAGAGCAGCCATTAACCCCCTAGGGGCAAAGAGAGAGTGGGTTATCCCAGGGAAGTGGATTGATAGTGGCGGGAGGGCTCAATACCCGAGCCTGCTTGCAGTGGTGGCGGGGTCAGTCGTTTGCCGTCAAAGGACCTAGTTACACTCCCAGCTCATAGCAATAGCTGCCGAACCCACCACCACCTCGACAGTCGAGAGAAAAGTGGGAGCGACGGAGCACTGTGGATTGGTGTCCCCGGGCAAGAAGCAGAACTAAGGACTATATTTCATGCCAGAGACACTCCTCTAACCATTTGGGTAGCTGCCAATTATCATTCCAGAGGATATTACGCTTCTGGCAGTGGCAGAGCAAGCCAAGCTTAGACCAATAGTCAATGAGCAGTCTTTGTCGGCGACGGGCCCCTGGGGAATCCTCTTCCCCGGCAGGAAAAGGGCAACCTGCGACGATCGCCCCCTGTCCCAACATCTGCAAGAACAGTGCCAAGGACTTGAGACCAATATTGCGACCGCGATATTGGGGCTCAACGTAAAAATCCTCAATGTAAATAATCTGTTGGGCGGAGGACACAACATTTTCGGGGAAGCATGAGCTCTGACCCTCTCCTAAAAAGTAGTCCGCAACGTTGCTAACACTATCGCTGAGCATATCAGCGTATGTCAGCAGCAGGTCGGGGGGAAAACTTAGGTTCAAGCGATAAGCATGGAGGAACCCCACCTCTCGAATAGTGAAGTCCTCATCCGGGATACTCAACTTAATCGGGGATTCAATACTAGTGATCATTAATGTGTCATAGGGGGAATAGTAGAGGGGGTGATTACGGAGGTAGAAAGTAGGCTCGAGGGTAATAAGCATAGGGAGCTTGGTGGTTGATATTGAATAGGGTCAGCGGGGGAAAGAGTAATAGGCTCCTACCCTGCCGAGGATTGAAGCAATGGCGCTAGCTAGATGGCAGTTTCTTAGTGGCGGTAGCCATGGTTGGCTCCTAGGGAGATGGGGGTGGTTTTTTGCTTCCCTCTCAGTTCCGTTACCAGGTCACGGGCAAAGCCAGCACAGTAAAGAAAAGGCTGATGAACGAGTAATCCATCGTCCGGTTCAAGGACCCTGTGCACTAGCAGCCGAAGTACCGTTGAGATACCCGCCGCCAGGGACTCGAGGTCCTGGAGGAGCTCAAAATGCTGGGGGGGGTTGGTCGAGATAGATAGATGGTTGCCCCCTCCGAACACCAGAGCTCCCTTATGGAAAAGGCAGAGGATAATGGTGTCGTTCCGGGTCTTGGCAACGGTATTGTCGAGATGCCAGGTCTCAGGATTAACCCAGCAGGGGATGGTAAAACAAAGGGTCAAGCTGTGGTTTCTTTTAGCTTGCAGTTCCTTGAGAATGTCCGGGGAGAAGATAGTGGTGGCGTATCTGCCGATAGTAAGAGCCTCACTGAGTTGGTGATAGCGTCCCTCCCACTAACTAAGGAAGATGAAGTGCTCATCCACAATGGGGAGCTGAAGGGAGGTGCCGCCCAGGGCATTCAGTGAAGATTCGTCCTCAAACGTTACTTCTCCGGGATTCTTAATGGAGGGAGTATGGGCTTCAAGGGCAGAAATGGTCATACCCATATCAACCATACTGGTCATTTTCTCTTCTCTGTTTTGGTTAATCACCGAGGGGACAGGGCTGTCTCCACCTCCCTTGCTTAAGTAAGGAGGAAGACTTAGGGACCCGCGTCTACAATGGATTGTCTGCCCGGATTTATTCACCTAGGACTGAGACTATCGGGGGTACCCTAGTCAATAGGGTCTTTAAAACTTGCACCAACTTTTTAGCAGCTATGGTTTTTGCTGTTGGGCAGAGAAGCAGTGGTCCTCTATCCTCTGCTGGGTAGGGGCTCCCTTGGACCTAGTGTAGTTTTGCTCGGGCAGTAGCAGGGCCACAGTGATCGTTGTTCTTCTTAGAGGGGGGAGCTACTGGAAAACAGGTCGGGAGCAGTGCTCCTACTCCGGGGAGGCTAGTAGATGCTGGAGGAGCTCTACTTTACGCATCGAACCATAGCCCCTAATTTTTGCCCTCCTCGCCCTTTGCTTGAGTTCTCTGATGGTCAATTGCTTTAAACAGAGGCTCTGCGCTCCTCTGCCTCCCTGGGGAGCTTTGCTTGAATGTGTTCGTTGGGCAGGAGCCATCAGTAGGATGACCACTGCTAGGTAGGCAAGGGTTACGGCGATCGTTTCTTCCAACATAGCTATTCTCCTCCTTGGTTATATAAAATTGATTGCCTGTGTATATACATTTGAAGAGGGGGCTTACTTTCCCTTGCTTCGGTCACATTCGCGGTTCTGCACCAATGGCTAATTCTGACTTCACCCTTGCTACCTTTCGCATCCAAGCCTCTCAGTGGGATTCTTTTAAGCAGTGGGCTAAGGATAGGGGTAATTCTGCTAGCGGTGAGCTGCAACATTTCATTGCCCGGGTAGTGCAGGGCGATTATGTGGATCCCCCCGCACTGCCTGAGGGGTTAACTACCCGTGCTGAGCTTGATGAGACGGTAGCAGCGTTGGAGGAGCGTTTAATGGCTGAGATAAAGTCCCTGCAGGTGCGTTTAGATAGGCATCAGTTACCAGATGGGGCGGGGCAGTCCACGGCTTCGCCAAAGGAGGAAAAATTAACCACTACCGAGTTAGCGGAGCTTCTGAAACGGGCAGGGATATGGAAAAGTAAAAGGACTCTGCAGGAATATGCCCAGGAGAATCGTTATCCCGACGACTTACCGTGGAGGGCTCACAAGTCCGGTGGGAAGTGGTACTGGTCTGAACTTCCAGCTAAGGGAGGGGCAGGTCTCCTCAGCCCCTGAACATGGACTCCTCGGTTAACTGCCGCGTTGTTTGGGGCAGTTCACTTCCTTTTCCTATGGGTTAAAGGTCGGCATAGGCGGTCAGAGCCTTTCTATACTGATCAGCTCCTCTTCACCCAGAATCTCAGTTAGATAATATGCCATAGCCTCCGTAAAAGTCATTAAACCTTGTAGTTCCGATTCAACCCAAGATTTTTGTTTAGCTGCGGGCAAATAGTTTAGAAAGACCTCAGCAAGTAGCTCTCCAATTAATTGGAAGTCTTCGTTAAGGTCAAGGTCCTTAATCATGACAACAATGACCTTAAGTTTAAGGGTGACATTGGGGGATAGCTCAGAGTAGTCGAAATTTTGGTGCGGCATTGCATTGTACCAATTAATGTATGTCTCTCTCTCCTCTCTGTTTTTGCTATCTACTGCGGAGAGGGGGTTGTGATAAGCCTTACCTTGATGGGGCAAAGGGAAAGGACTTAGGGACCCGTGTCCAGAATCTGCTCCCCCCACCGGATTTATTGACCTATGAGTCCTGTGAAAAAAGGGGCTCCACTGCATCGGGTCTTTAAAAATGCCAGCTAATTTTCTCCAGCTATGTTTTTGATGGCAGGTAAAGGGGTAACTAGAGCCCACGAACCTTCACCCCATCAGCAACTAAATCTCGGGGAGTAGCGGCAGGGAGTAAGCCGGGGCTTTGGCACCATCAACCTTCTTGGCAGGGTTTAGGGTAGTGCTAGCGGGGGAAGGTGAGCAATTGTTGTTACAGCTCCGCCTTTCGTGTCAAACCATAACCCTTAATTTTTGCCCTCCTTGTCCGTTGTTTCAGTTCCCGGATGTCAGAGGAGAGATGGTGCCTTCCAGACCCCGGTGGCAGCTTTTAGCTATCTTCTTGCGGTCGATGGGCATCAATGGAAAAGTAACCACTACTACGTAAGCGAGGGTTACTGTTAGTGGTCCTTCCAGCATCGCTTAATGTGCTCCTTGATAAAGTGCGGGACTGTTTTCGCAACATCCTTGGTTGCCCCCTGCCCAATTAATAAAGCTTCACTGTGGGTGAGGAGTCGAAGCCATGGAGGTACGGGAGGGAAACAAAACCGTATCGACTGTGCTGTAGAGGAGAGGCACCCTCTGCTGTACTCGAGGGATTACGGCTCCCTCCAGACCAGGGGCTTCTGGACAAAGGGAAGCCGCCCGCCTAATGACTAGCGCCCCCTCCAGTTCCTCTTCCAACGGCTGCACCAGCTCTGCAGGGGTAACACAGACTGGGAGCTTAAAAGGCGGGCGGAACTCTCCCCAGGCATTGATCAACAAAACAGTGCTTCCATTTATTTCCTTCCCACTTTTTAGCCGGAGTGCTGTTAATAGAAAGGATTCTTCCTGGACGTATATACCTCTAGAATTATTCAATATAAGCACCATCACTTCCCTAGAGTTTCTAAGCTTAAGGGCATGCTTAGGGGTAAGAAATGCCGGATTAAGACTTAGATCAGAGACAACCTCATTTTCTAACCATCAATAAAAATCGCCACCCTACCAAAGGAATAAGTGGAACAATTAGGGTAAACTATTGAAAATGGTAGCTATACTGAGTATTAGATTGACCCCTGGGAGTTGATCGCTAAAAACCTATCAGACCTAAGTAGAGCACTGCAGCCAAAATATAAATTACCAGAGGTAAAGGCGCGCGGGGCACTACAAACGTCCTAGGCAACATCAACTAGATAAAGATTGCTTCAGCCTCGTCTAGAGAAAGAGGAAGTCGACTCAAAGAGCCCGCAATCGTCAGCCCCGCTGGAGGAGAGTGCGCCCCCTGGGGGAGAACCTTCACAACTTATTTCTGATTTCTAAGAGGTATACAAAAGCGAGCTGAAGAATTTGTTTAACTTATTTTTACTGAGGCCACTGAAATGACAAGGACTCTGCCACCTGTGTTTAAAACCCAAGCTACCAACAGAAGAAAAAGAACTAGACATGGTTCAATGCAAGCTTTGCGTGAAAGTGTTGCTAAGGTAAAATCATTCGGATACCTTGATTTTACTTCTTGGAAAATCAATAAAGATGGCTATCTCTTCCTAACTCGTGGGAAGAGGTCAGAATTATTTAAACTGCTTGAAAATAGTGGATTTTTCGAGTTTCACGAAACCAATATAAGTCAGGATAGTGTTTATCAACATCAAGTTAGTAAATTCTTGGCCACGGGCTATGAGCTTTATGGTAGAGGTTACTACGCACGTAAAGGAGAGGTAGAAATCCATCACCTGGACGGAAATCAACAAAATAATGATCCTCGTAACCTACGATATGTTAGTCCAGGCTTGAATTATTTCATTGCGCGTTCCCTGAGGTTTCCTTACACAGGAAACCAGTCAAACCGGATTACAGAGAGTGCTGAAGAAGCAAGAAATATGCTCAGGTTAAGTTTAAAACGTACCCTCAACGTTCGAGGAAAAAGATTCAGTCAAGAGCAATTGGATTTTCTATTAAGCCTTAGACTAGAACAGGCGCGGAATATCTTAGATGAGTGGTATCTCGCAGGTAATAGCTACAATAATCTTATTAATAAAAGAGTTGAACAATTTTCACTGACTATGACTACAGAAGGCATCGTAGCGCAGCTCTAAATGTCGTAAAAGAGGATGAAAATTTCCTTAAGTTATTAATTCTTGTACTTCATCAGGATGGAGGCTTAAATGCTGGGTAACTGCTGGTAAATTTCTCACAACAAATAGACTGTATAGCATCTAGTTGGTGGACAGGCGTTAAGTCCCCTTATCAAGACTTTGACTTCAACAATTACTACGGATTCACGATGAAAGATGACCGTTATCCCTCCGAGTGGGCTCAGTTGGCTCTACAGAAAAAGCAATCTGTCAATTGGGCTTGTGAACGGTGTGGGGTGCAATGCCTCAAACCAGGGGAAGGGAAGGGTTTATCAACCGGCGATCGGTATCGGCTCAGGATGGCAGTTCACCACTGTGATTATGATCCAGGTAATAACTCCCCTAGTAATTTAAAGGCTCTTTGCTCCCCCTGTCATCTTTATTTTCACCGCAGGCAACGGGGGAATGTGATACCGGGGCAGTTGAGGTTGAAGTTTTCTTTCTTAATCTAATAATGACAATTAAAGTTGTCATTGACATTTTTGGATTGTGTGCTTAGGATAGTTCCATGAGCACATTGCAACAATTCAGCCAAGCCCCGAAACCTTGGTCCCTCGACGAATTTGTGGAAATAGTCAACGGATTATTGCCCCAATTTTTACCGGAGGAAAAGTCCCATACCAGGGTGCGGGAGGAGATGACTTCCCGGTTGGTAAGGCATTACACCGGCATGGGATTGTTGGATGAACCTCTTAAGGAGGGTCGAGAAGCCCGTTACCTCTACCGCCATCTTTTACAAGCCCTATTGGTGCGGCGTTTATTGGTGGAGGGTTACGGAGCTAGTGCCATCGACAATTTGGCCAAATCAAAAACCAATCAAGAACTAGAAGCCTTACTCCAGGGCGGGGTGGTACTAACCCTAACTCCTGCTAATCCAGCCCTTAATTTTCTCCAAGAAATTCAACAAAGGTCAGCTAAATCTGCCCCGGCTCCATCCCAGTCCAGGAAAGTTGGAAAAGCTGATGATTCTAATTTAGAAAAAACCGCATTACCAACCCCTTCTGTTTGGACAAGGTTAGTGATTTTGCCAGGTTTAGAAGTCCATGTCCGCAACGATTTTTTGTTACCCAGTACCCACCAAGAGCAAGAGAATCTTTGGCAAAGAATTTTACAAAGTCTTTCATCAATCAAGAAAAAAAGGTTTAATCAATGAATACGCCCCAAGTTAGTTTTATTCCCCTCAAAAATGCAGTTTGTTCCGAACGGGCAGTCACTCTAGATTTAATTATTCGGATTACTCCCCCTTCTCCACCGGCAATGGATCAGCCCCGACCAAGTTTAAACTTAGGGTTTGTGATTGATCGTTCTGGTTCTATGGAAGGCCATAACAAAATTACCTATGCCCGCCAAGCAGTGTGCTATGCCATTGACCAACTGTCCCCCGGCGATCACCTGAGTGTAACCATTTTTGATGACCAGGTACAAACCCTAATCCCTAGTACTTTAGTTAAGGATAAAGCCCAGTTCAAACGCTTAGTGCAGGGTATAAATCCTGGGGGCTGTACCGATTTACATGGCGGTTGGCTACAGGGAGGCATTCAAGTTAGTCAAAATTTGAGTGCTGAATTAAATCGCATCATTTTATTGTCCGATGGCTTAGCCAATCGAGGGGAAACTAACCCCGATATCATTGCCACCGATGTCCATGGTTTAGCCCAACGGGGAGCTAGTACTACGACCCTTGGTTTAGGGGATGACTACAACGAAGATTTGTTAGAAGCCATGGCCCGTAGTGGGGACGGTAATTATTACTACGTTGCCGATGCGGAACAATTACCGACTATTTTTGAGCGGGAATTGCAAGGTCTGGCCGCTACCTATGGCAATGGAGTTACTTTGACTGCCACTTCCCAGGCTGGCGTGCAGGTGTTGGATTTGTTGAATGATTTTGAGTTAGACAATCAAGGACGTTACCAACTACCTAATTTAATTTACGGTGACTCCATTGATGTGGTGGTACGGCTAAAAGTCCCAGCCATCAAAGAGGAACAAATCCTTGGTACGGTAACGTTGAGTTGGTTGGATGGGGAAAGGCAGAAACAGACCTTGATGGTGAATCTCCAACTGCCCGTATTGACCAAAGTAGAATTTGAAGCCCTACCGTCCAACCAAGAAGTGCAACAGCAGGTGGCTTTGATGATGTCCGCCCGGGCCAAAAAAGAAGCCATGGAACGGGTGGATCGGGGAGACTACGGGGGAGCCGGTCAGGTATTGCAGGAAGCCAGGGCAGAAATTGTCGGTGCTAATTTGCCCATGTCTGCCCCGGAAGCGGCGGCATTGGAGGATCTGGAACAAAAGTTAAATCAGCGAGAGTATAAGTCCTACCGAAAGATGGCCAGCGCTCAGAATTATCGGCGCAATTATCAACGTTCTGCTGGTCATTCCGATTTGCGCTATGCCTTCCAAAAGGGGCCTCGGTTGGGGGATATTACCAAGGAAAAAGCGGAAGCCATTGTTAATTCTACGGATCGTAATTTATCCAATAGTGGTGCTTTATCCAGAGCCATTCATCAAGCAGCAGGGCCAGAATTGTTGCAGGCTTGCCAGGATTTACAGGGATGTACGGTGGGAGGAGCCAAACTCACGCCTGGTTTTAATCTCCGGGCTAATTGGGTTATTCACACCGTTGCGCCTAAGTGGAAAGGAGGAAACCAAGGGGAAGAAGAATTACTGGTTAGTTGTTACCAAAACTGTTTGCAATTAGCGGTTTCCCAGAGCATTCGTAGTCTGGCTTTTCCGGCGATCGCCTGTGGGGCCATGGGTTTTCCCCCGGAAATAGCGGCCCGCATTGCGCTAGAAACCGTTAGTAATTTTCTCCTCTCCAACATGGCGATCGGCTCTGTGGCTTTTATTTGTGCTGATAAGGAAACTTTGCAGTATTACCAAGAGGCATTTCAACGGGTCGTCGCTTGGTAATACACGCCATGTTCTTACTAATCAATAGCCAAGTTACCATTAAGCGAACATAAACTTCTACAACCTAGGTAGACACCATATTACAACTAGAAATCAATTCTGAAATTAAAAACTTAAAAAGAGAAGAGGTAGGAATTTAATGATAGAAAATGGGATTGGAGACCCCAAGATCCTTAGCCAAAATTCCTAGGAGGAATACCAAGGACGAGAAAAGCTTGACCCGATTAAATCTTGCTCTTAATTATGTTGTATTTATAGCCATTTTTATGATCTAATTAATGTGCGATAATTAAATCTTTAGTTTACTGAAGAACTTCACTAATTGAATTTATTTATGACATGAAAATCATCTCTTTTCTCGGTTTTAATAACTATCAAACAACCACCTACGTCCATCCTACTAATCCTGAAATTACTTGTAAAACTAGGTTCTTTCAAGAAGCGTTGGTGGATTTTTATCGGCCGACAGAAATTTATGTGCTTTTAACCAAGACGGTTGCCACTGTTGCGCCCAGAGGAGCTGAGGTCACCAATTGGCAGGGGTTGCAAGATTGTCTTGCCGATAAAGTAACAATAAGGCCCATTGAGGACATTCCGGAAGGGAGTGCCCCAGAAGATTTATGGGATATTTTTGACTGTATTACTGACTGCTTAGACCATGGCGATCGAGTTATCTTTGACTTTACCCATGGTTATCGTTTTTTACCAGTGGTGGCCCTGCTGGCTATTTCCTATTTGCGGACAGTCCGGCAAGTGCAGGTGGAGGGGGTTTTATACGGTGCTTTTGACCCCAACTCCCAGGGAGAATCAAGTCCTACCTATGATCTTTTACCGATGCTGAGTCTTTTAGATTGGCTAGCGGCGACGGATCGCTTTGTTAATTTAGGAGATGGGTTGCCTTTGGCGCAGTTGCTCCAGACCGCTATTCCCGGTGCAGAAAGAAGGGATAATCCGGAAGTGCGTAATCCCGGTAGTCGTCTGGACCAAGCCGGGAAAGTCATTGCTGAAATTTCCCAGGCAATCGCCTTGGCAAGGCCGATGGAAACCCTGGAGCTAACGGTGCAATTGGAGGAAATTATCAACCGGGCCAGTGACAGTTTCGACCAACGGGCTAAACCTTTCAATTTGATTAAGGATCAACTGCTAGCGGAGTATGGGCAATTTGCCTTGCCGGAGTCGTGGGAACCGGAAAATTTACAACGCAATCTCTGGCTGCAGTTTCAGTTGATTAACTGGTATTTGCAACGGGGCCAAGCAGTGCAGGCTATGACCTTGGCCAGTGAGTGGCTGATCTCGGTGGTAGCTTTTCGTTTGGGAGCAAAGCAAATTCTAGACCACCGTAAGCAGATCAATTTCGCTCTCAATAACGGTGGCGCAGTTCAAAAAAAAAGAGAGCCAGTGGGGCCATCCAGCTTTGATGAGCAGTTCCAAGCCTTATCCCAATATCAATTTCTTAGTCAACTCTGGAATGACTTAACTGAAATTCGCAACGACCTTGCCCACTGTGGTATGAGAAAAGATCCCAAATCTGCCAAAAAGCTACAGGAGAAGGCAAACAAAATTTTTCCACAACTGGAAGAGATAGCCAATTCATTACTCAAGCAGTAATTCTGTAATTTTTAGCAGTTAGAAATAGTAAACTAGGGTCGTAGTCTTTCCTATTTTTAAATCTACGATCTCAATTTATAAATGCAGCCCCAATTTATCAATAATGAACACATTATCTTCAAAATGACCATAAATCCGCTTTGCATCTTTATCTGACCAAGCGTAACATTCGTGGGTGGGCTCAGGACTTAGTCGCCCTCGAAATAGACGACCCTCAAGAGAATGAAATCTTAAGGAGCGAGGATTATATTCACCATTAGACTCCAGACATCTTGTCAAATCATCTAGGCGTGCATTGATAATAGCTAATCGGTCTCTTGGCAAGCTCTGAATATCGATCACGAATTCTTCAGAATATTTTAATTTTGAAGTCAAAGGTGGCAGAAGTTGATTCTGATAATGTCCGCCAGAGAACTGCTGCCAAACTAGCTGCCCCCATTCAGATAAAGAAGCTCGACCATCAACTTGTTCTAATAGTGCTCCAGAAATATTTTGACATTCATTAGCAGGAATTTCATGTCCTAAAATAGCCAATCGTCTAAAAATATCTAAATTATTAGCAAGGTCATCTTCAGGTGATAACTTAATCGGTAGCTTAGGAATAGTTAATAACTGACCATCTGATTCAAAAATGTAAATACTTTCATCAGCATAAAACATTGCTAAGGCCTGCAGGAAGCCATTAACGCTTTTAAATCCTCCAGTAAGATTAAAAATTCTCTTCCAAGCTGGTTGGGGATATTGATTGTTTAATTCATAATCACACCAACGCACAATTTCGGACATGGCTAACCGAAAAGTTTCAATCTCTTTTGTAGAGAGATCTCTAATTATTGTTAAAAAAGCATTGCCCTGATGGGATTGAATCCAATCTGTAACCAGCGTTGCTGTTAAACCTCCGACATAGGTATCCGTGGCAATAAGATAGTAATGATCTGAAGTTGATATTTGACCTTTACTATAAGTTAAGATGCCATTGAGTTCAGCACTTAGTTTTTTAGCCCCTTCAATATCTTCTTCGTTAAGTTCTTGGCTCCGTTGTTGATAATGGCGATCAATTTGCGCTTTATCTTCAGATGAAATTTCAGCTTCCTTTAAATTGGAATTACGATTGATTAACTTCCGTAAGGAGTCATCAATTTGATTGGTGAGTAGGCTGGTGCCACAAGGGGAAACAATAACGTTAGGCATAATTTTTATTAACTAGGTTTGATTGGAAAACTCTGGGATTTTTCCAGCGCTGGCAAGGCTAATCGTCGACCTTTTTCATTGGCAACAAACCACTTAAAAGCTTCTCCATCTGGCTTGGGCTCAGGAGTAGAACGAGGATAATGGATAGATGCATTATCATGAAATCCTTGGAGACTCTGACCAGAAGCTTTGATGAAAGTAACCTGATCAAAACTACTGCTACCATACTCCTCTTTAACAGCCGTTTGAAAAGCATTAATCCACTGACTAATTAGAGTTGTAAAATCTGGTTGACTTGTTTCTAGTAAAGAGCCGTAATAATCACGCCATCCTGCCCCATTTCTTAGGTCTGTCTTGTCAGGGTCAATATCTAAACGAACACTACCAAAACCTAACGGTTTACCTCCTCCTAGACGGTGGAAATGCAAATCAGGTAAGGTTAACAACCACAATAGAGCACCTAACTCAACTTCCGAAAGATTAGTAACGTCAATTTCAAAAGTAAACTCGGTCAGTGGTTTTACCCAACCTTTTACAGAACGATTTTGATCATCTCTTTGTTCAAGACCATCCTTTTTAGGACGACGATATTCTTGGTAATGACCTTGGATAGCTTGTTGACTTCGGTCTTCCGTTGGATTACTCCAGTAGCCATTTGGTAACCCCTTGTGGTGAGGATAGACTTTGCGTCCTCGCAAGCCTTGTTCTGAATCACTATAGCCGTCGTCACGATCATAGCCATCTTCTAAAGGAATTCCTTTTCGATCATCGGCACAATAAAAACGAGCCTGTTCTGGTTTAGGTTGTCCCAAAATAGCAAGGGGAACAGAGAAATTTTGATTACCAAAATCATCAATGGCATCATCATGTTGGCAAGTTACGCTATGAATTCGTAATTGTCCTTTGTAGCAACCATTGCCCCGTTGATTGACCCAGCCAAATACGCGGTCTGCTGGGGATAGTTGCTTTTTATCCGTCGCAGGCTTTAGGGTTTCATCTAATAAGTCAACCGGCGCAATTTCATATAATCCCCGTGTGATCATTACAGGATAAAGATTGAGAATTTTGTACTGTCCATCTTCTTTCTTAACATGAGCATAACAAAGAGTCCCATCCGATAAATTCCGCTCTGATTCATCTGCAATAATTTGCCGTGACCAAACAGCCCCATTTACAGCGGAAGGGCCAGTATCACCTCTATCAACTTCCTTTTTGTGTATTTCCTGATAGCTTGTAATTAATTCTCGCCATTTTCGCCGTAAATCTCGAGATAGAGGTATTTCGATACTTTCTCGATCAATAATAAATACTCGTTCGTCATGTTTATTCCCAATATTTTTATTGGTTTTGTAAACAAATCCTTCAAATTGTTCAATGACTCCTGTTGAATGATGTTGACCGTAATTACGTCCTCGTTCAGGCCGATTACCTAAATTTTGATTGTGTCGTGCAATTTGTCTGACACGCCAATAGCAGAAGTTTCCTCTGGTATATCGCTCAGCCCAAAATCTGACATGATCACCATGCTCAGCCATCTGATAATCACGACTACCATCATAAGCAATACGATTTTGATAGTAAGGAAGCCATGCCGCATACATAGGATCATTGTTAGCTGGTCGGCCATTATTGCCTATCCTTGAGGTTCCTGGGTAAAGAACAATATTATCACCTTCAATGCGGGCAGGAACCATTTGCAATCCCATGGTGGCAGGCATTCGATAGGCCAAGCGAGAGTCATGATCTTCAAACACGGCTAAGCGGGAATTAGTGACCGCTTCATAGGCAGAGCGCAACATTCCCTTAATGGAAGTGGGAGGTAGATAGGGCTTGCCATCTTTGCCGATACGAACCGGATAGGTTTTATGGTTGTTATTTATCTCTTCTTTTGAAGCGTCAGGAATCAATAGAGGGGTAACGGTTGTTAGTTTGACGGCAATTCTGCCGCTGTATTTATCGCCATGGTAATAGCTATGACCAGCAGGAGCACAGTCGCCTAAATCTCCGGTTATGCCATCGCGGGGTAGGGCTGGGACAAAGTTGTAGGGGTTATGAAAGTTGCTAGCGTTAACATTTCTGGGTGTTTCAGTAATATTTCCAGAAGGAAGAACATAAGGTGCAATCTGTTCTGCGGCACCAACCCAAGCTTGACCTTTTTCTCGGATTTGTTTAATTTGATCGCCATCTTCCTCAAATTCAACTTTTTTATTTTTGAGAGTTGGTAGTGCTGTTTTAATGATTTCCACAAGTTCAGTAGAAAATTCTTCCTCAGCAACCTTAAAAGAATTTCGCTCAAAAAGTGTTATTTGAACATACTGTTGCCTTGTGTTGATAAAACTAAGTTGTAATTTGAGGTTTTTAGCACTGCCAACAACGCCCAATGTTCCGACTGTCATTTTACTTAACCTCCAATTTAATTAAACGTTCGTCAATAACGGCACAATTACCAAAATCATCTACTTCAGCAATGTACTCTTCGCTGGTGAGAAAAACTCGATCTTTGGGTTTTAACGGGTTATCGAGGGGAATATCGAGTTTCCCGATCCTTGCTTCCGCTAGTCGTTGCCAGCCATCAGCATTAGGGGGATGTTTAGCGGGTTCACCCCAGAGTAAATACTGTTGGTCGATCGCCGTAATAAATTCCTGTAAACCTTTCTCAAAACCAGTTAAGGTAATATCCGATTCTGAAAGCAAGACGGCAGTGCCATTACCATTAGATTCATTGACCCATCGCAGTTCACAATTGAGATTAAAGAAGCGGGCTTCAAATACGCCTAGGTTATTGAACTTAAGACGATTGTAAGAATCAACTAACTTGCCTGAGTTATCCAGTTTGACTAGTTCACACTTTTGGGGAGAATACAACAGCCCGATCGCCGCTTGGAGATGGTTTTTGCAAGAATCGACGGCGGATTCGAGGGTAATTTCATATTGGTGGTAGTGGTAAAGGTTCTTCATTAGGCGGCCTCCTGCTGGCATAGATCAATGGGATCGGCAATCCACTCTTTCCAAGCAGTGCTTAAGTCCTGACGAAATGCCTCATCTAGATCGGTGAGATTAGGACAAGTCATTGTTTTGTTTAAAGGTTCAAGTTCAGTGGGGAGGGCTTTGCCATTGAGGGTGATTTGACTGACAGTAATCGTTCCCATACCGCGGTTAGTGCCATAGCCTACGGGAATTTTTTTGTTAGCTAAATCCCGCAATACAAGAAGCAATAGGGCGATCGCCGGTTTAAGTTTTTCTTCCTTACCGTGGTAATAATTTTTGAGACGGGCAATGTCCAAGTGAACTTGGATCGGTTCCCAGGTGACCCCAATGGGTTCGAGCACGCTGTAAAGCATTCCTTCGGCAGCTCCCCCTGTCCACCGATCTACAGCGACGTGCATGGCCGGTTGAAGTACTTTGTAAGCTTGGCTAATATTATTGGGATAACCCGTAGCTTGTTTAAGAGCAGGCTGTAAATTCCCCGTCATCTCCGTGGCATTCTCTACCGCTTTCCATTGATCTGGGGTCATGGATAAACTAGAAAAACAATCATTCACTGCCAAGGCTCCGATTTTACCCAGATCTATATCCTTGCCATTTTGTTTTTGGCTCAAAGAAGCAGACCCAAATAATTCATTAACCAGATTGATTCGTAATTGTTCTAGGAAGTTTTTCTCAGAACCATTAGACTGGCAAATAGTACGAATAATACGTTCAGCCTGGGTTCGTAAAATCCCCTTAATGGAACTGCCGGGAATGACAAATCGAACATCACTTCCCACTTGACTAACGAGGGGCAAAATATCGATCGCCAGTCCATCCCCTTCAGCTTTCACCATGACGGGATCTTTGGGATTCCAGGTAATACTAATACCTAGATAGGGAGGAGACTGGTAGGTAACGTTTGCTTTTAATTGATTCCAATCTAATTTTTTACCTTGGTCTAATAAAGCAGAAAAAATACCTTCTGGTTTATCTAAAGCAAAGGATTTTAACTTTAAATCATCTAGTTTAATGCGACCTAAACCCCGGGTTTTTGCGGCCCCAAGGCGAATATCCCCTGCTTCTAAGGCACACAACAATTGAATCAACGCATTCGGTAGCCCATCATCTTGACTGTCAAAAGTTAATGGCAATTTAAATTTAGAACCCTTGGGAATAACTGCTCGGCTATATTTAAACCCATTGGCGGCGGTTCCAAAATGGCGATCGATGCCAACACCCTCCCTAATTTCAACATCAGCATTATTGGGTATATGGATAACCGCATCGTCAACAATAACAAAGCTAGCTCCCCGTTTTGCATCTAAATGATCACCCCAAAGATCTTTAATTTGGGACTCATCATTATTCAATAACTGGGTCATCCAACCCCGCAGAGCACCGGCTAAACTTGTCCCTGGCACATAATATTCACCCGCACCATTAACCGCCAGGGCTAAATCCGTATCAGCGTCGCCACCCACACCACCAATGTGTAAAGGGGTTTCTGCAATTAATGTGCCTGTAATTTTCCAGCGTGTAGTAACTTTTCTAGCCATGGTGTTAAGCTGCTCCCTGTGACTGTTGATTAGATTCGTTTTCTTGAGCTTTTTCTAAGTCCCGTTTATGACCCCGAATGATAGCGTCAACAAGGGTTCGCACTGCTTCCGCCCAAAGTTCAGACTTTAGCTGATTAACACCATTTTGGGTAATAGTTAACGGCGAAAAATCAATATCAAGATGATTCCAAATGAGATTTTCCTGGGTGACTAAATTACGAATTTTAGTTAATCCTTGGCTGGTATTACTCCATTTTTCTTTTCGATTAGAAACCTGCTCTAGAGCTGTTAAATAACCTGTGACAATATCTCGATTATTTCTTGAGTGTAGCCGTTTTAATACGGAGCGAAATCCTCCTAATTGAGTCATGGTGGGTTGACTATCTTTTCCCATAATTTTAATGCCTAAAATTTCTTCCCGTTTCGCTCGGCTAGATGCCAAGGCTAAGGCTTTATTTTGAATTGCTTCCCGCCAAGCCGCTTTTTCAATTAATCGAGCATAATCTTGGGTAGGATGATTAGTGGGTAATGGGTTGGATTGGCTGTTTTGGGACTGATTGTTAGAAGCTTTAGGCTTAGCTGTCAACTTTCCTAGGGAAGCCGAAAGTAATGGATCGTTAAAACCGATTTGACCGTAACCCTCTGTACACCGATCGCCAATGCCGGTGATCATTAATTCTTGCAATTTTTCGGCATTAACAGTGCCAGATTCAATGTCATAAATCAGACAACTACCAGCTTGCCAACCCACTAGAGATGGCCGGGGTAAACCCCACCGTACTTGCCAGGATTCTGTCCGCTGGGAACGGAGAGCAATGCAAATTAAATCATTGTCTGATCGTTCTTTGAGCTTGATATCCAGAGCATTTTCTAAGTATTTTTTGAGATCATCCGGAGTAGCATTAAAATTTAGGCGATCGCCTCGGAGAAGGATATCGGATAAGAACCAAATAGAAAGAGTTTTATTGTTGCCCGTAGGCTTAGGCAAATCAGCAGAGTTTCCCGACGTAACTTCGATTTTGCCATACTGATCTTTTTTAGACTGACCAATGCGAATTGTAGCTTTTAGTTGAGCTTGCCAATTTTTATTTTTGCTTGTAATTTGCTTGACTAAGCTATCTGGTAAACGTAACTCAGCGACGAATGTTTGTCCGGCTATAATAGCTTCATAGCTATAAACTCCCCCCACATCACTGGTGGGCCGCTGGACATCATCTTGAATGGTGTTATGGGTAAATAACTCTGAATTAATTTTCCCCGTATTTGGCAGATTCCTTTGCTCCTGTTCAAATTGGCCAACATAGCCGCCCCGTTCTCCCTTTAATTGAATGCCATCAGGTTCCGATTCTTGGAAACGGTTATAAACTCCTTTACCTTTACCTAATCCTCCATCTAGTTTTTCCCCAAACAAACAAAATGGGGTAGCTCGTCCTGCTTTACCATCAATTTTTATCGTGGCATTGGTAATAATTAAATCCCCAGCGGCGATTGCCTGACTAACGTCGAAATATTCCCCTAGGGTTTTGTGAATATAGCCCAGTAGATAACGCCCGGGAATATAGTCTAAACATTCGACAACGTTACCGACTGTACGAGCTGGTAAAACAACAGGAGAAAGGGTTTTAATGGTTAAGGGAATAATATGCCAAGGGGGTTGCTGTTCTGGATTATCTCCGGCAGATTGTAATTTATTTTGTTGATACTTAGGTGGTTGATCAACAGATTGATAATTGTCTTTCAACCATTGAATTTGTTGATCAGAATAACCACTAAATTTTAATTCACAGCGCCCATTGCCCCGGCGACGTTTACCGCCTAATCTCTCGGTTAACTTTGCTCCACTGGCTAAAATACCAGCAATAACTTTTTTATTGGTTTCGCTCAAATTATCGGGTAAATTTAACTCAACTTCCGCAGTTAATTTCGCTCCCAAACGAACTACTTCTTCAAAGCGTAAAAAATCTTTCTTAGCTGTGCCCGTGATTGCATCGATAGCCACCCCTGGCTTCATAAAGGCGATCGCCTCTTGCAATTGTTTTTTGCCCTGAAAAGCCGCTTTTAACTTAGGGTCAAGGTGTGCAGAACCAATGGCGATTAGGGCAGGTCTAGGTTCTGGCTCAATAGCTCCTTGAGCTAGGGCAGGTTGATCGCCAAAAATAAAATTAATCCACCCATGCCAAAGCCCTCGGGTTTGACCATTATCTAAACCTAGGGCAACCTGTTCACAGCTATCCCGCAGAATACCTGTTAAGGTTTTGCCGGGAATATAGGGCAGATTATCTCCATCCCGTTGTACAACACTGTCCAGTTCCCCCCGACCCATGCCAGTGCCAACGTGCCAATCACTCTGCATGGTTATGGTTATCTCAATTCCTCGCATAGTTATTCTCCTTGGTTTTTATGGTTAGCGTTAGCAAAAAAATCTTTGGCATCCAGTGCATCTAAAAATCTGGTGACGTACTTGCCATTTTCGAGATGAAATAGTGATTTATTCTCTCCGTCCTCCGCAAAGTTTTTGAGAATTTTGTAGCGTTGGCTAATTAAGCTATATTGAGCGTCTGCTTCATTTTTCTCTAGGTACAATGCCGTTCGTAGGGCATGGCTTTGACTGCTGGGTAATGCAGATTTTCCTTCCCCATCTTCGGAACGTAAATAACTAACCCGATCCGCTAGTGTTTGCAAACTGTGGGCCTGGGACCATTCATAACCCTGGGCTTGGCTGAGGTTCTCCGCTGCTGTCACCACATAGGGACGGTTGTAAAGCTCGGTATTATCTTCCGGCCGTAATTTTTCACGAATACGGTCAAAATCAATGCCGCTACTGTCATAGAGAATATGAAAATCAATGGCAGAGCAGGGAAAAGGAGTTATTGGCGAACTATTTGTCACAGTAACTTTTTGTTTGACCTCCTTAGCTGATTTAATTAATCTTTCCGCCAAAGTATAGGCAACAGAGAAGGGAAAATGGGGCTTAATAATACTGATCCCAGCGCAGGCAGAAAGGCGATCAACGCCAAAGGCTTTTTGGGCTATTACTTTGATATCATCATGTGTTTCTGTCTGCCCTTCAAATGCTTCAAGAAATTCCCTGGTGAATTCTAGGGCGTAGTCCCCCCGACAAATTACCGTTAGGTCATCTCCACCTAAAATCAATGGGACAATGGGTAAATCAATTTTTTTGGAATCTTCTTTGAAGACAGCGATCGCCATTTTAAAAGCGTTGATGGTGCAGTTATCCAGGGCTAAAGAAAGTCTACGATATTTATCAATATAATTGCGGTTTGTTTGCTCACCAATATATTTCTCAAGACTTAGTAAAATTTGCCCCAAACCATTACCATCGGCATGGACCACTGCTAACCAATCTAATTCGTCAAAGGACTTTTCTAATTGTGCTAGGTCGTTAACTAGCCGACCATCAACGCTCCGCAAACGTTTTTTGGCAGATTTCGCAGTCTCCCGTTTAACTTTACTGACTGTAGAAACAGGAATCTTGTCACCATCGGCATTATAGTCAAAATCAGAGGCAGGCAATTCACTTACACTGCACCCAGCGGCGATCGGTAACCGCAAAAAGCGACCATTAGCCCCAGCCCGTTTAGCCCTATTTACTTCGAACTGTTTATGGGCTTCTTTAACTGCTTTGGCAACCCCTAATTTATCTTGCCAATTACAATTCACATAAATACCACCAATTTCTAAACCCGGGGCATTGATTAGGGCCTGCTTGGTAACTTCTTTAATTAATTGTTTAGCCTTGCCCTCTTCTTTCACCAGGGCGATCGCCTTTCCAGAGGTAGCCAATAAAATTTCAATGTCAGCGTTATTTTTAGGATCATCAATGGCGGGATTAAGCTTACTATCTGCCAAAAAATTTAGGGAGTTTGTGTCAGACCATTGGTCATAGTAGTTAGTCTGGAAAACCCTATCCACCCCCTGGAACAATATTTCCGTTGTAGCAAGATAGGTCAACTCTGATGCACCAATATTTTCCCTTAGTTTATTAGTCGAGAAAATAAAATGCTGATTACCGGAAGTCTCAATTAGAACTAGAAACATAAAAATTTGACTTAACGAAAGGGTCGGATAGGACGAAGTGTTGCAGTACTTTTAACTTATCCCCACCATGGTCGATCAAACATCAAAAAATAATTATCTTTTACTTATGTATTTTTGCTTGGTACATCTACTATTAACATCCTAGAGCCAAGCAATGTAACTATCTTGGTAAAAGTTCATAAATGTTTTCTTAAGTTTACATTTACGTAAAAATTATTAGTCGATTGTCCTCAAGGTAGTCCAGATTTCCGAAAGGGGATCAATTCTTGGGCAAATTTAAGGTAAATATTTGTTAACTATCGTTTAATCAACAGGGGTGGGGATACGTGGTGGATCTAAAATCCTTAGCTGGGGCCGAAATGGTGGGATTACGCTGGCAACTGCGCTTCGACCGCCCCTGTCGCCTGGAAAGTCATTACGTTAAAGGACTCCATGCTTGGTTTTTGCATCAAGTGCAGGCCATTGATCCCGATGTTTCTGCCTGGCTCCATGATGGTCAAGGGGAAAAGCCCTTCACCATTTCCCGCCTGATAGGGCCTACCCTCTGGCAAGAAGGTCATTGGCACTGGCAAATAAATAAGACCTACCATTGGCAATTAAATTTACTATCAGGGGCTTTAATCGAAGCTTTACAACCTTGGCTAGCCCGTTTGCCAAACAAAATTGTCCTAGCTCGCCAAACATTATGGGTAGAAGCCGTTGATTGTTACCTAGCCCCCCATAACTATCAACAGTTATGGCCCCAGGGTGCTTTACCCCGACGGCAAGAGTTTACTTTCACTAGCCCTACCAGTTTCCGTCGCCAAGGCAATCACTATCCGTTACCAGAGCCCCGCAATGTTCTGCAAAGTTATCTACGGCGTTGGAATGATTTTTCTGGTTTGGCGTTCGAGCCGGAGCCATTTTTGGACTATTGGGTGCCCCAAAATGTGGTGATCGATCGCCATTGGTTGGAGTCGGTGAAGACCACAGCGGGAAAACAAGGCTCAGTGGTGGGATTTGTGGGAGCAGTGTCCCTAGTCCTTACGCCCCAGGCCCGTAATGATGGGGATGATTATGGCCGCTTGTTCCATGCCCTCTGTCGATATGGACCCTACTGTGGCACTGGGCATAAAACCACCTTTGGTTTGGGGCAAACAATGGCGGGCTGGGCTACCCCGGACCTAAAAACTTTTGCGTGCCTCCAAGAAGATTTACAGACTCAGGTGTTAACGCAACGGATAGATCAATGCGCCTCTCTCCTCCTAGCCCAGCGTCAACGGACAGGAGGGCAGAGAGCCCAGGAAATTTGCCATACGCTAGCCACTATTTTTGTCCGCCGAGAACAGGGGGAATCATTGCAAGAAATCGCCCTGGATTTACAGTTACCTTATGAGACAGCCCGCACCTACAGCAAACGAGCTAAGCGGGCCTTAGCCAATGTTCAATAATTACGAGGTCCTTGATCCCGTGATTGAGGCAATCCTTGCCCCGGTAATAGGTTTTCTTTATTAACGTTAGTTTGCTCTCCATAACCAATTTGTGCCCCCATGGTTTCGGGTTTAAGGACCCACTGCACTACCCGATCGCCAAAGCTGTTAACCACAAAAGTGGAGATCATGATCAGAACAGTGTTGGTGATCACTGCTAGTAAACCCAAAGGCGCAATCAGCAAAATAGTCAGGGTAATCGCACCATTGACTAAAGCTGTGGCCAGATTACGGAGCAATGCACCCTTGGCAGTAATAATGATTTTCATTGGTTCCCCGGGGCGTCAACATTACCATTGGCTACTGTTTGGCGGGCCCGACGAATGGCCAAGCTGTTATCAATAGTCCCAATCAAACCAAATAAAGGAGAAAGAGTTATCCCTCTTTCCACCGCTTCTTCAAGGCTTTCATTTTCTGAGGCAGTCAAGAAACCAAATACGAAAGTCCCCACAACAACAATCCCCAAAGCTTTCCAGCGGCGGGTGTGAATATAACCTGCAACGTAAGAGATCAAAATGGACAAAAGAATGTTCACCCAAATGGCTCGACGAGAAATATACAAAGTTTTACGAACTAGTCGCTCTGATTTTTCTTTATCCATTTGCTGGGCATAGTTTTGGTATTGATTAGGGTTTTCCATAATTAGTAGTTTAAAACCGCTTTGACAAAATACTATAGTTGTTAAACTTCTTTTTTCTCTTTATATTACAAGGTAATAGAAAAATATTTATTAACTTTTATTTCTAAATAGAACTTTAGCAAAAATGTTTAATGACTAGTATTTACCTGACAGAACCCGGAACCAAGGTCAGTTATCACAATCAGCAACTACAGATCAAACAAAAATCCCGGCAGGTCATTACCCGCTTAGCGGAGATCGACTTGCTAGTGCTCTTTCCCGGCGTGCAGTTAACCGATGTGGCGATCGCCGTTTTGATGGATCAGGGCATTGAAACCATTTTTTTGCGGCGGGATGGTCAATTTCGGGGCCGTTTACAGGGGCAGTTTGCCACCAATCCCCTCACCCGCATTGCCCAATATCGGGTGCTGGACTCCACGTTTGGCACAGCCTTAGCCCAACGGTTAATTTTAGGTAAGGTGACCAATCAACGGGCCATCCTCCAACGTCGTCACCGAGACACGGGGAAAAAAAATAATGCCCTGGCGGAGGCGATCGACCTGATTGGGGCCTATCGTTTATCATTGCGCTCCGGTCTTGGTAATTCTTCCCGAGATCAATTAATGGGCATTGAGGGCATTTGTGCTAAACATTACTATCAGGTTTTTCAATTTTGCCTACCGGAAGGCTGGTCTTTTACGGGGCGGAATCGTCGTCCCCCCAAAGATCCCGTGAATGCGTTACTCAGTTGGGGCTATGGAGTGCTACTGGCTCGGGTATTTTCTGCCATCGTCCAGGCAGGTTTAGATCCCTACCTCGGATTTTTCCATGCCACCCAGCCCTATCGCCCTAATCTGGCCCTAGATTTAATGGAGGAGTTTCGCCCAGTAGTAGTGGATCAAGCCATTGTGCGTTTGCTCCGCTCTGGTATATTGGACCCTCTAGATTTTGAACCATCCTATGATGGGCTAGGAATATGGCTGGGTATAACGGCAAAAAAGCTATTTCTGACGGAGTTGGAGAGTATTCTACAAACCAGCTTTCTTTACAGTCCCCAATCCCGTCGACTAAAACTCCAGCAAATTATTTTGGAGCAGGCCCGCTGTTTGGGACGATGTTGTTTGGAATCAAGTTTGGACTATGAACCGTTCACGTTGTCCTAGGGAAAAGCCATGGATTTTTGGTTAGTTTGTTACGATGTGCGGGACGACAAACGCCGCCGTAAATTGGCAAAGTTACTCGAACAACGTTGTCAACGGGTCCAATATTCGGTGTTTGAATGTCCATTACCAGAAAAGGTATTGACGGATTTACTACATCGCCGATGGCTGAAGGAGTTAAATTTAAAGGAGGATAGTTTACGGGCCTATCCACTCCAGAGACAAAGCCGCAGCCAAGCTAAAATTTTCGGTAGCCCTGACCTGTATGAGCCACCAGATTTTCTGATTCTCTAAAGCCTTTTAAGCAAATAGTCAAAAAACAGAGCAGACTTCTTCCCAAATCGGTTATCTTCAAAGCAGATAGGAACTGCTTGATAGCCAGGATATCAGCCCATGCCTAACCCCACCGTTGAAATTAAGCTAGAGGATATTTTAGTCAGTATCCAAAAGGATCTTAATGAACTCAAGGTTTCCCAAGCAGAAATAAAAGGGCAAATCAGTGCCCTTGATGAAAAGTTAACTGGACAAATCAATGCCCTTGATGAAAGGTTAACGGGGCAAATTAAGGCTGTTGATGAAAAGTTAACAGGACAAATCAAAACCCTTGATGAAAAAGTCTCTGGCATTGGCAAACGGCTGGAAAACCAGGAATTTCTCAACAGGGGAATTCTGACTGCTTTAATCGTTGCCCTCATTGCCGGGGCGGCTAAACTTTTTGGGTGGCTCCCCACGTCTTAATGTTAATGGCGATCGCCGTTGAGGGATTTTTGGTTGTGTTGGTCACGGATTGGGGAGGGCAGTTAAAACATAGCGAATCATAACACCGATAACGGTTGTGCCGATGATACCGATCAATGTCCAAATTTGCTTGCTCTGACTGTCCTCTAGTTTCTCTACACGACTATCCAAATTACCCAGTTTTTCCTCCATTCTGGCCTGCCCTGTCTCCAATCGGCCCAGACGATCATCAATTTTGCCGAGATGATCATCAATCTTGGTTAGGATCTCTTTCAGGTCTGTTTCTATGGTTGGCATAGTTGTAGATGTCCCAAAATGACCTGGGTTTTCCTGGCACACACCGATTTTAGCGTGATGCCCAACCTAGCTCAGGACATTACTACTTGGAGCCGCAAATTAGCTCG
This sequence comes from Synechocystis sp. IPPAS B-1465, assembly GCF_003015225.1. GTDB lineage: Bacteria > Cyanobacteriota > Cyanobacteriia > Cyanobacteriales > Microcystaceae > Synechocystis. Next base: position 66,972 of record NZ_CP028097.1, read on the forward strand.
AGTCCTTTTCACATAGGTCCTGGCTGTTTCATAATCCAATTCCAGCTCCTGGGCGATCGCCTTGAGGGATTCCCCAGCTTCATAGCGGGCGAGGATGGTGGCCTGTAACCGACAAATCTTTTTAGCCCGATCGCCGTCGGGTCGTTTTTGGTGGGTTAATAGGGCTTGGGTGAGCCATTCTATCCGCTCTTCCAGGTTCATTTTGGCCTGTTCTGGGGAAGTGTAGGGCAAATTAGACCGTTGGGCTTGCAAAATTGCTAAACGACGGGTCAGGGCTTCGTTTTCAGCCCGTAGGGTACCCACTTCTTCCCAAAACTGATTATGTTGGCTGATTTGGTTTGCATCCATTAAGGCACTAAAATCCCATTCCGTGAACCAATGGCGCAACAGGGCCAATTGCTTTAGGGCTTCGTTCAAGGTTTTGGCTTGCACATGGACGGCGGTGTGAATAATTTGCTGGAGGGTCAGATCCACCACGGTGGGTTGCTCCACTATGTTGTGGATGGCGTGGCGATGTTTGAGGGCCACCAGCAGGGAATGTTCTAGTTGCTCTAGCTCTGTTTTGATTTTGCCGAGATCTGCGGTTGTTTTTTTTGCCTCAGGTTCCAGTGTTAGGGCTTCTGTGCCTTGTTCCCAACCGGTGATGCCCTGAATCCAGGTGCGAATTCCCATGGAGGCAAATTTGCGAAAGGCTTGCCGAGCAGTTTCATTAGGCCGTTGGGATTCAAAGGCATACCACTCCAAAATATGGGCGCAAACTGTATCCCGCAGGATGGTCACATTTTTAAACTCGTGATAACTGTTCCGAACTGTTAGCTCTATATTTTGCAAGGGTTTCAGGAAATTTGAGCAGGAACTGCTCCGAACTGATTTGAGTACTACTCGGATGCTTTTTTCGTCAACTCCGCACAACCGAGCTAACCCCGATTGGCTCATGCCTGATTCCCCTGTGGCCTGCACAGTGAAAAACTCAATACCGTTTTCTTCGTATCGTAAAATGCTCATTGTGACCTCGCTATAGGTTACTCCCAGTGGGGGAACGGTGCTGACACACCCAACCCGCGACTGGGTTTATTTATGTTAGTTTACCCTTTCTATGGGTTCAAAATGTGTCTATCCCGACAAAATTAGGGCTATTACAACAACTCGTTGACACTGGCCATAAGTCTCAAACCCTTGTCGTGTCAGCGTTTGCTCGAAGTAAAAAATAAAACTCGTGGACACTACCATAGACAATATTTGCTTCTGTAATTGCTTCCCAAATCAGATCAAGTTTTGTTAAGCACTTGACGATTTTCAGCGGACGTTGTAGCAGTGAGCCTGACTTTGTCTGACGGAGCTTATGTAAAGTTTTATGGATTAATGCTTGCTTTCAGCAAATTTAGGTATTACTATGACCTTTATAGCCAAAAATAAGGCTTTTTATTGTTATGTTTTCAGTACGTAACAAATCGTTAAACGTCTACCTCTTGTTTGGCGGATTGGCACCTCGAAAACCGCATACAGACTGTTTTTCAGTGTGATAGGGTTCAACACCCTCTTTTCCCCGTCAGGGGACTGAAACTGTAGTAGAACCAATCGGGGTCGTCAATAACTCCCGGTTCAACACCCTCTTTTCCCCGTCAGGGGACTGAAACCGGGGCTTGGGGGGTTGGAGTCCCCGCCCCCGTGGTGGGAGTTCAACACCCTCTTTTCCCCGTCAGGGGACTGAAACTGTGAGTTGCATAATGCCTCCTAATGGCTGTTGGACTCATAAGTTCAACACCCTCTTTTCCCCGTCAGGGGACTGAAACCTTGGTATTTGTAGTTCTCGATGAGTGTTTTAGGCAGTTCAACACCCTCTTTTCCCCGTCAGGGGACTGAAACTGATAACGGGATGCCAGCCCTAAAGGTGATGAGCGGGTTCAACACCCTCTTTTCCCCGTCAGGGGACTGAAACCGTTATCCGGCAAAGAAACCACACTACTAAGCTCGACAAGTTCAACACCCTCTTTTCCCCGTCAGGGGACTGAAACTGGGCCGGGCGCGAGTTGTCCTCCTGTCCGAGGCCCCACGTTCAACACCCTCTTTTCCCCGTCAGGGGACTGAAACCGTTATCCGGCAAAGAAACCACACTACTAAGCTCGACAAGTTCAACACCCTCTTTTCCCCGTCAGGGGACTGAAACTGGGCCGGGCGCGAGTTGTCCTCCTGTCCGAGGCCCCACGTTCAACACCCTCTTTTCCCCGTCAGGGGACTGAAACCTATTAAGGCTATTTTCGCCACTTCTGTTTGAAAGGTTCAACACCCTCTTTTCCCCGTCAGGGGACTGAAACGTCACACCTCTTCACGAATCCTCACATCATGAATAAGCTGCACAGTTCAACACCCTCTTTTCCCCGTCAGGGGACTGAAACCGCGGGTCGAGATGTCGCTGGACACGCTGGTGCCGGACAGTTCAACACCCTCTTTTCCCCGTCAGGGGACTGAAACCTGGGCGGACTGGAGTTGCCACCTGCCGATGGCCTGCAGTTCAACACCCTCTTTTCCCCGTCAGGGGACTGAAACGAGCCAAAGTCAACTAGCACAGGCACGGCAAGCCATCCTGAGTTCAACACCCTCTTTTCCCCGTCAGGGGACTGAAACTCGTGCATCTGCGCATAGGAAGAGGTTAATTCCTCAACGTTCAACACCCTCTTTTCCCCGTCAGGGGACTGAAACAACGGGCAGCCCGAGTGGTGGGCATCGAGGTGGTGCTCGTTCAACACCCTCTTTTCCCCGTCAGGGGACTGAAACCCCCGCCACATTTTCGGATTAGAGGATTTGAATCGGCCGTGTTCAACACCCTCTTTTCCCCGTCAGGGGACTGAAACAGTTTCTCAAACTTTTCGGCGATCGCCGTCCAGGTGAGTTGAGTTCAACACCCTCTTTTCCCCGTCAGGGGACTGAAACTAGCGAAAAGTTATAGTTACCTTTGACCGGAGCTACCAACTCAGTTCAACACCCTCTTTTCCCCGTCAGGGGACTGAAACCCCCGCTGCCACGAGGGCAGCTGTAGACGCACCCCGTTCAACACCCTCTTTTCCCCGTCAGGGGACTGAAACTTAAATATACCCATCCCTAATAAAGGATAGAGATCTTGCAGTTCAACACCCTCTTTTCCCCGTCAGGGGACTGAAACGCTCTATTCTAATAACCCAAGCTTTTTTCAATTCTAAGTTCAACACCCTCTTTTCCCCGTCAGGGGACTGAAACCCGCTTGGTAGGATTGACCACCAAAGCTAGAAACAGGCACAGTTCAACACCCTCTTTTCCCCGTCAGGGGACTGAAACAGGGCGGTTAATCACTAGCGGCGATCTAGATATTGGTTCAACACCCTCTTTTCCCCGTCAGGGGACTGAAACTAGACTTCTATTTCCCCTCTTGCCGAGGGATGATACTGCAATTGAGTTCAACACCCTCTTTTCCCCGTCAGGGGACTGAAACTGCGCTCTCTTATCAAACGCCGCAACGCCATCAAGGCTGTTCAACACCCTCTTTTCCCCGTCAGGGGACTGAAACACGAGCGGAATCTTCTATGGATCGGATCACATCCTTAATGTTCAACACCCTCTTTTCCCCGTCAGGGGACTGAAACCTGGTGTCGGGGTTGTAGTATTCGTCTCGGTACAACAGTTCAACACCCTCTTTTCCCCGTCAGGGGACTGAAACACTATAGGGAGCGTTACCCTAGCTAGACATTGCCTAATCTGTTCAACACCCTCTTTTCCCCGTCAGGGGACTGAAACAAGAAGCAGAATAATGCGATTGAGTGGACAAAAATAAGAAGTTCAACACCCTCTTTTCCCCGTCAGGGGACTGAAACGGTTACGTATCGGCGTAACCGCCACTCCTTAGAGGTTCAACACCCTCTTTTCCCCGTCAGGGGACTGAAACCGCCTCCTGCGCCCTGGAGGGGTGATCCTACACCTCGCGGTTCAACACCCTCTTTTCCCCGTCAGGGGACTGAAACGATTCTGGTATACGTTTATCCCACCACTCCTTAGCTGTTCAACACCCTCTTTTCCCCGTCAGGGGACTGAAACCTCGTAAGCTAGGCAACGGCCTTGCTCGATGCACAGTTCAACACCCTCTTTTCCCCGTCAGGGGACTGAAACGGTGCAGCTGCGCCTAAGGAGATGGCTGTACAAGCTGTTCAACACCCTCTTTTCCCCGTCAGGGGACTGAAACCACCTAGAGGGTACCTCCCGGTTAGACCGGGGCTCTTATGTTCAACACCCTCTTTTCCCCGTCAGGGGACTGAAACAACATGGCCACAACAACCTTCCCGGAGCAAGGGATGGTTCAACACCCTCTTTTCCCCGTCAGGGGACTGAAACGGCGATATTTGGCGTGCCAGCCAAGTGAATTTTGGCGCTGGTTCAACACCCTCTTTTCCCCGTCAGGGGACTGAAACAACATGGCCACAACAACCTTCCCGGAGCAAGGGATGGTTCAACACCCTCTTTTCCCCGTCAGGGGACTGAAACGGCGATATTTGGCGTGCCAGCCAAGTGAATTTTGGCGCTGGTTCAACACCCTCTTTTCCCCGTCAGGGGACTGAAACCTAGCCTTTGTGGCTAACCCTCCTGCGCTTTGACATATAGGTTCAACACCCTCTTTTCCCCGTCAGGGGACTGAAACTTTTACCTCTTGCTCCTGCACAAGCTCAGCCTTAAGTTCAACACCCTCTTTTCCCCGTCAGGGGACTGAAACTCCTCCTCGCCTCTGAGAAAGAGTATGAAACACTGTGTTCAACACCCTCTTTTCCCCGTCAGGGGACTGAAACATGAACAGATTGCCATCTTCTAGGCGGATAGCCTGGGGTTCAACACCCTCTTTTCCCCGTCAGGGGACTGAAACGTTATCACGAGTTATCTTGCGCAAATCTTGTAGTGCATCTTTTGTTCAACACCCTCTTTTCCCCGTCAGGGGACTGAAACTTTAGCGGAGGAGACCTCTTCTATTTCTCCTATAACCGTTCAACACCCTCTTTTCCCCGTCAGGGGACTGAAACGGGAGAACCCTAAAAAGTTCTCCTGTCTAATCGCCACCTGTGTTCAACACCCTCTTTTCCCCGTCAGGGGACTGAAACCGCTCCAGAGTGCGCCGCCGCCGAATTGCGGTCCAGTTCAACACCCTCTTTTCCCCGTCAGGGGACTGAAACGAGACTCTATCTTTGGAGTTTCTAAGACATTGGCGGTTTCTAGGGGTTCAACACCCTCTTTTCCCCGTCAGGGGACTGAAACATTGCTTGGCGTAGGTTGACTTACCCGAGCCTGGGAGACCAGTTCAACACCCTCTTTTCCCCGTCAGGGGACTGAAACTCCAAGGGCTCTTCGTCTTCAAAGGCCTTAGTTACCTCTGGTTCAACACCCTCTTTTCCCCGTCAGGGGACTGAAACATAATAAAGCACCCTCAACGGACTATGCCATGAACAACAGGACCCGTTCAACACCCTCTTTTCCCCGTCAGGGGACTGAAACGTTGCCAGTTTTGCCGTTTTTGCTGTTCTGAGATGTTCAACACCCTCTTTTCCCCGTCAGGGGACTGAAACCCCATAATAATTAGGCTCGCTACCATAAGGGGAAACTTCTTCCAAGGTTCAACACCCTCTTTTCCCCGTCAGGGGACTGAAACGCGCCTGAGGTGGTCAATAGTGACCCCATGGCTCGTTCAACACCCTCTTTTCCCCGTTAGGGGACTGAAACGATCAGCAAAAGTATCTCAATTGCTGACAGTGTCATAAACCTGAACAAGAGTCATTCCACGTCCAGAAATATTAAGCATTTCGTTGTTCAATTTTTTTACTACTTGCCGTAAGCCCAACCATTGATAATATCAATCAACTCATTGGACCAAGGGTTAGGATTGCGGTCTTGATAAATTTGCCAAAGAGACTGATAGTACCAAATAATGCCAGATTTGCTCCGACTGAACTTTTGCCAAATATCATTCCCATAGCGGTGTAGGTCGATCTCAATAGTGCGGGCATTATGGAGAGTATCCGCCAAAGAAATTTTCAGCACAGCGAGGGAAATGCGAGACATTTTTTGTAAATGCTGTTGTTTTCTCTCTTCCCAGGGCGGTTTCGGCACTGTGGAGCTATCGGAACACCCCAACACTAATTGAGCTACGGTTTCCCCAAACTTTTCCCGAATTACATTGAGAGTGGCTTCTCCCCCTTGGTCCTCCACCGCATCATGGAGCAAAGCGGCGATCGCCTCATCTTCATTGCCGCCCATTTCCAGCACTAAAGCCGTTACCCCCAGCAAATGGCTAATGTAGGGCACTGGGGAACCCTTGCGAAATTGTTGAGCATGTAACTGGTTAGCTAATACTAGAGCATCGCCAAAGCGTGGAGTGAGGGGAGTAGGATGGGATAAATTCATAAAATTCATTAATACTAATTTTGCTAATGGGAGTAAAGGGCTGCCATGGCCTGCACATCCGACGCCATCCGTTGCCGTAAATCCAGGGGAAATAACACCTCCACATTGGGTCCCCAAGCTCGCAGACGCATGATGACGTTATTGTCCTGGTCGCGATAGTCCATGCGGAAATAACTATGGGTTGGTTCTTGCTTCCCTTGGGCTTGCCATTGCTTAATTGCCCGTTGTAACTGTTCCTTTTCAGTAGGCTGGAGCTGTTGTTGCCCTAACCAAGTGGATAACTGCTGAACAGTGTCAAACTTTTTGAAGGTTTCATGGCGGAAACTTTCGTCAATATACCGCTCAGAAAAATCCTGATTAAAGCGGAGCACCATGGTTTTGAGGGGTTTATAAAAATCAAAACCAAAGCCTCGGCTTAACTGGGTATCAATGTAATCAGCAGTAAACAAATTTTGTTGTTGGTATTGTTCCTGTAAAGGCAAGGGAATTTCTGGATCAGACCAATCTAAATTGGCCATGGCTTTAATACGGTCAAGGCGATAGTTATACCAATCCAACTTATTTCTATCTTTGGGATCTTGGCCATAGGCACAAAGATATAAAGCCCGTTGGTAATAATAGATGCAGACCGGATAGGTAATGCGTTTAACAAGGCGGTGTAAACTTACGCTGTCATACTCTAGCCTAAGGATGGGAAACTCATTTTCCTGCCACAGTTGCTGAAAACGGTAGGGCCAATCATTATCTAGATCTCTTTTGGCTACCACATAATCAACGTGCATAAAAAACCGCTGTTTCTGGCCCATAGTGGCCCGGAATAAATCCGGTATTTCACTGAGATCTTCGTGGCGGATATAGGACAAATTAGGAAAATTAAAGTTAGCATCCACCGGCTTACTTTGGGCCAGAGAACTAAAATCAATTTCCTCTAGCTTGTGGAATTTATCACCTATTTTTTCTAAATAACCCAGTTTGACCAACTCCTTAAGGTTATTATTTATAGTCCTAGGAACACAGGCAAATAAACGATTTTTACCATCATTAGATTTACTTCTTTCCCAGCTTAAGGTATCAAGAAAACCTTGAATATCAGCATCTTCTGCCAGATAACAAGTTCCCCGAAAATCTTCATACCACTGTTGTTGATCCGTTGCTAAATAGTCGGCAAATAACCATTGATGGATAGATTTATGGCAGGGACACTGGTTATTACTATGTTCTAAACTATCCCTATTAAAATTTTGATGAAACAATTTTTGTTCTAAGAAGAATGCGTCACGCCACTCAGGGTAGGTAAAACTCTCGTTGAGATGGCAGTAAATGGGGTCAGATTCATGGCCATAGATGCAACGCAGAAGTACCCAAAGCCGTATCGCCTTGCCCAAATTGATGGGATTTTTCAAGCTCTTGCCCTGGAGCAGATGGGAAAGTAGAGGGACTGTGGGAGAATATTCAAACGTAGATTCCATGGGGCAAATTATTGTTGTTGCTGAACCAACCCTACTTTATAAGGTCATGAAAAACTGGTTTTCTATTGTTGAGTATAGTGATTATTCCCTTTGCTAAGAGCGTGTTTGAAAAGCCCCCCTGGCCCCCCAAGTTTTGGGGGAAACTAAGTCAAAGTCCCCCAGTATTGGGGGATTTAGGGGGCAGAATCAGACTTTATAAACAGGTTCTAAGCAAAGATTTAGCTTCCCATGGTTAGTTATCATTTGCACCTGAGGGAAAATACCCTCTACGTGGGCTTTAACCGAGAACAATCCGCCAGTGGCGATCGCCTGGTGCGGGATGCGGCCAGCCAAATTGATCAATTAATCCGCCAGGGACAATTAACTGGGGGCGAACTGTTAAAGGTTGATGGGCCCCAGTCGGTGGCCATTGCCTATGTATTGGCCCAACGATTAACTCCCCTCTACGGGGCGATCGCCATCCTGGATCCCAAGGTTTGTCGGCCGGGGCATCGGGTTTACATTGTGGCCATCAGCCGTAATGCAGACTACCCATTAGGCAGTTTGATTGAAGTGCCCATTGGCGGCAGTGCACTGCTGAAAGTAGCAGTGTGTGGCTTTCCGCAAACAGGGAAATCTTGCTTAATTGAAGGCATTCGCCAGGCCATCTGCTCCCAGATCGGCGCTCCCTATCCCTACGTGATCCGGGCCTGTCCCGACGGAGAAGGAGCTTGGTTGCATCAAACCCAGGTCAATAATCCTGCCCTAGCGGAAAATCTCCGGGCCCAAAATAAGCGGGATTGGAATGCTACTTTTGCCGAAACGGCGGCGGATTGGGTGCGGTCTGCCAATGAAGCCATTAACCTCATTGATACTGGTGGTCTACCGTCCCCAGAAAACCGTTTAATTATGGCCGAAGCCAGCCACGCCATTATTCTCTACAAAACTGTGGCAGAACGGGAGCAATGGTTAAACTTTTGCCAGGACCTGGGTTTACCACCCTTGGCGATCGTTGAAAGTCGTTTGGGTAATGCCTCCGATGAGGTCAATCTTTCTACCAAAGATCAACCCATTACCGGGGTAGTCTATGGTCTCAGCCGGGGTAAAGCCAATCTAAGGGATAAGTTAATGATCCAGGCGATCGCCCACCGTTTAATCGACCTGACTAGTTCTGAAAAATAGATCGGTACATCGTACTAAATTTTAAGATAGAAAAAGGGTTTTCCATGGTAGGGTTCAATGGTAGTTGGCTCTTGAGAAAAATTTGTTCCTATCCCCCTCTGGAGATTTGCCCCCATGGTCAGCATTCACATTACCCGCCATGCCATCCAACAACTACGCAAACTGCGATCGGCGATGAATAATCGGGTTATCCCAGATATTTTTGAGCAATTGTCGCTGGGGATGAATGCCGGGAACCATATCCTACGCCATAGTCAATGTACTGAATATCGTAAAAGGAGACTGGAAGGGGGAGGGTACCTACGCCTATTTTTTGATGACCACAGTCCCAGCCACTATAAAGTTATTGCCGCTGTCCTGCGGGATGATGACACCTATAAACGGGAATTTGATGATCTACCCAGGGATCCCTGTTACGGATGGAATGGAGAAACAGGTTGGGAATGGGATTGGTACATTAACGAAGGTTATCTCTATTCAGCTCAGCCCAGTGATCAACAAATCAGAGATACCAATGAAGCTGTAAAAACCGATAATTACCACCGCAATGATGGCAATAACCATCCCGACTACCATCGCGTTCCTTACCATTCCACCATTGACCAATCAGCCCCGGGCACAGGCAAAACCCTAAATGCTGCTGAAAAAGCCTGTGAATTGGCTTATGTAGGGCAAAATGTTGTCTTCCTTTTGCCAGAAGCATTAATCGACCAGCAGGTAACCAAATACCGCTGTATTCGTCAAAGTCTTCAGGAACCCGCCGGGGAAAATTTATTCATTGGCACGTTTCACCAATGGCTAGCAAAAGCTTTTCCCCAATTGCCATTTCAAGTGGCTTCCCCAGCGAAAGAATTGCAAGTCTTGCAAGAGATAGCTCAACAACATAGACATTGGCAAACCAGCGGCCGAGATCCCATTACTTACCGAGACGTTTTGCTTTACCAGCTTTACGTTATCAACAAAAATTGCCGGGAGGATGATGTTTTTTGGGACAACAAACCTAGAATTGAAGAATTGAGAGATATTCGACCCCAATGGTGGCAAGGGGCATGGACACAGGAAGAACTCTGCCGCCGGGACTATACCCTGCAAGTTTTGCAATATTTTCAGCAAAATCCGCCGGCTCCCCCTACTCCAAGTTGGGGCACCAGCATCATCATTGATGAAGCCCAGGACTACTTGGTGGAGGAAATCGAGATTATCAAGCACCTTTGTCACCATTGGCAAACGGAAGCAAAACATCCAGTAAACCTCTGGCTGTTGGGGGACATTAACCAACGCATTGCCCCGGTTGACTTTACCTGGGGAGGACTCCAGCTTAATAAAACCAGGGAGCTGCAATGGGATAACTACCGCACCACTGAGTCTATCCTGACCCTAGCTAACCGTTTTCAAGCAAGGGCAGATGCATCCAAGCCAGCGGATGCCAAATGGCTGCCAAAACCAACGGATCCTAAATTCTGTTTTGAAAAACCTGGGGATGCGGTTAAGCTCCTGGTTTAGCCTGATTTGACCACAGCGGAAACCTTTTTAGATCCCCTGGTGGCTACCATTTCCCAACAAATTAGTGAATGGCAGGAAAAACACTCTCTGCAATGGCGTTTAGCGGCCCGGGCCAGACTGTTTTGCAGTGACCATTACCATGTCAGCCCAGACCGGGTGAAATTTCTGGAATTTATGCCGGTTTCCCAAGCTAAAGGGCGGGAATTTGACTCCTGTATTGCCTTTTGCTTATTCGATTTACCCCAAAATGGCGGTCGGATGGAGGCTTATACCAAATGGTACACCCAACTTACCCGAGCCCGTTCCCGTTTGCTCATTGTTACCACTGAGGCACAGTTAGCGCAGATGGGAGAAGAAATTTTTGAGAACTTAACCATTACTAAAGGTGAGAAAACCGTTAATGCTGTTGAGCGACTAAATTACCAAAATCCAAAAGAGGTTACCGATGCCCTCGGCTGGATTACGGAATTAACCAGCAGTTTGGACACGTCAGCCACAGGGCGACAAGGACTCAGAGAAATTATCCTGGAAGGTGCGTTACAAAGCGATCCAATACTTTACTATGACTTGTATTATGTGCTGAAAAGCTATGACATTAGCAGTCAAGAAACAATGGCAATTGAGGCGGATATTGTCAACCTTTTATTTAACAATGCAGAATTGCAAGCTCCCTTGAAAGCGTATTTTGAGCAACCGGAAGTAGAGGAAGTACCCCGACTGCAAACATTAATTTACCGTTGTCTTGGCCAATCTTGGCAGGCGGCAGAAATAGCCCAGTCCCGAAAGCAATCTGACCCCGGCACTTACCAAGAAGTTATGGCTGGTATTCAGCAGGATTTACAGCACCGCCATCTGCCGTTGGAAGCCGATCGACTGGCAAGGTTTTATGGACTAGAAACCTCCACTAATAAGTTTGATAATGCTTCCTGGTTTAAGACATCAGATAAACTTATTCCCCTGCTGAAAAACTGGACAGAAGAACAACTAAAAGTTGGTTAAAGTTTGCTTTTCAATTCTGTCTCAATCATTAATTTTAATCTGGTAAAACAATGACAAGTCAAAATTTTGTTTCTGATCAAGATACCATTACTGCTCTGCAACAATTAACCGATTTAATTCACCAGGGACTACAGCAAGCTTGGGACCCTAATATTATTACCCAAGCCAAAGCTGAGATTAATCAAACAGCAGAGCAATGCAAGGAGCAATTCCATACTATCCATCAAGATGTAGAAGATTTACAAGGCTCGCTCTTAGAAATTGATCAAAGAAGTGGACAGTTAACAGACAGTATTGTCACAGCAGAAAAAGTCACAGAAGTGATCACAAAAATGGGCGGGCCTGATCAACTGCGCCAAGACTTTGACCGCTTGGAACAGTTACGCTCCATCACTGGACAAATTGGCGAAGCCCAAGCCATGGCCCAGCAATTGCAACAGCAAACGGAACAGTTACGCACCGACGGCGATCGCCTGGGGCAAACCCTAACCCAACTTGGGGGAGCGGACGCTTTGTTGGCCCAATTAGCCCAGTTAGAAGAAATTGCTTCCCAGTTAGCAGGATTAGATAGCCACATTGACCAAGTGACAACGGCGATAATTGATCGTTATCTACCCAGTTTTGAAGCAGGCAAAGAACAAATTGCCCAATGGCGATCGGAGGTTAAGGATCAGTTGAATTTGACATTAGCTAGCCTTGAACAGCAAAAACAGGAGATAAATGGATTAATTGCAGATTTGACTACCCAAAGTGGGCAAGTTAGCTCCCAATTAACAGATTTAGAACAACAGCAGCTCAAACTAGAACCCCTACTAACGGCGATCGCCAAATTGGCAGATCAATTAGGAGGACAGGATTTACTGCAAAAGGTAGCGACGGATTTAGGGCTTTTAGACGAAACCATTGCCCAACAACAGCGGGAATTAGTTAGCCTAAAAACCGATTTACGGGCTGAGTTTCAACGCATGTTTAACCAGGAGTTAGAGCAGTTTAAAAATGAACAACTACAAGTTAATCAGCGTTTACTTGTCGAAAATCGCCAGCTCAAGGAAGAAATTACTAAAATCTCCCAGGAATTAAACTACAACGCTGACCAGCTACGTCGGCTCCAAGCAATCAAATGTGATCGCCCAGTCTGGACTTTGAGCAACCTACGTCGTCCCACTCCCCCTTATTTACCATAGGATTTCCAGTCACTTCCGTTTTTTTACTATTAGGAGCGAATAATTATGGCATCCCTTGTTGAAATCAAAGAAGATTTATATGTACAGCTACAGGGCATTAATGTGGCAGATAAACACGGACGAGATATGGAAATTCAGCACTATCAACAATTACATAAGTGTATCGAATTAATTGAAGAATTAGAGACAGAATTAGTTAAATGTGAACTAATGAAAGGCCAAACTTTTGAGGGGGTTTATAAAGAAACTTTGGAACGCCCGGGGGAAGTATAATCCAGTCCCCCATGGACGAGGCATTGGTGGTAGATAAGAAAAAGCGTTTTCCACTGCCATTCTAGTCGAGAGTTACACCAATAACCATGAGCCTTTATCGACCCAGCAGAATACATCAATTCTTGTAAGAACAATAAAAATATTTTTCATTAGTTTAGCTCAAAGGAAAAATCTGAATTGCCCCCTGGAGAGAACGTAAATAATCTGAACGGGGGGAAGCTGTTGCTCCAAAGATGGTAACTACATCGAAAGGACCCAAGCTACGAACCCATATTGGAGAGGGTAAAACTTTTCTCTCTTTCTGCTGTCCATTAACCAAGATTTTATCTTTTTGTACACCTCCACATAAACTTTTTAGTTCGGAATAAACTCGTTTTAGTTCAGGAAAGTTTTTCTCTTTCTTCAAAGATTTAATTTGATCATCTAACTGATGAAATTTTTGATTTAACTTGCTGAGAGCGTAAGACTTAGCATTGTCCTGATTTGCATTAGGAACAACAAAAATGCGCATATTGAGATCAGCACATTCTGTCCATTGATGGCTAGAATGATTGAAATTATTACTTCTTTCAGTAAAATTGAATGTTGTTTTGAGTAAGCTTAAAAGATCAATTAATTGGGTAATTTTTCCCAATATCCTCAATCTAAATTCATCAATATTCCCGGGAATACTACTAAATTCACTAGGATTTTGCACAAAGAAAGATGAACCACGAATTTTAGGATTTCCCTTGCGGTAATAACAAGGGCGTCTTGCCCCTTGACCAATTCCTCCTAAATAAAACATGAGCCATATTAAGTTACTGAAAAGATTCTGAAGGTTATCTTTTTGGTTTTCGTCAACTTCAGAAGTAAAAAATAGACGCAAAGTTCCACTCTGTTCGTTTTCATTTTCGGGCTCTTTTTCAAGAACAGTAACTTTGATAATTCCCATAGATTGAGGATCCAAACTTCCAAAAATTTTTGCCTCTAAAACTTTTGTATTTTTAGGAGGCATAACTCCCAGTGCAAAAACACGGAACCAATAACGCAACATAGATTTAAACGCTGTTGGTCGCACTTCTGCTTGGTTACTGCCTCGCATTTGCCATTCATTTTTGTTATTATTCCAGCTCCATTCCCCAGGTTTTTGATAACCGTGAATTAGCTGACCTTCTAAAGCAAACTCTACCTCTAAAAATGGTTTACTTAGTAGTTTTTTTGGATTTTCCAACAACTGTCCGTAGCCGGTATTTATTTGGGAACCAGCTCCATTAGCTAAGCCATTAATGAGCCATTTTTTAACCTGGGTTAAAACTTGCTGGTCAGAACAGTTAGAAATTAGGCGTAGTCCAATTAAAAATGTTGGCTCTTTCAGTGAGAGGAACGGATTGGGATTAGGAGAATAATCAAGATGATTTCCTTCCCAACTCCAGATATTGTTCGCCATATCCACGGCCAAACACTTGCCAGAGGTAGGATAGGCATCCAAAAAGACAACTTTGCCCGCTTGGTCTGCTTTATCCGCATCCAAAGCCCCAAAGTGTTTAACAATCAAGGAATCTTTTTCTGCATCTTTCCAGTTTTTGCCTGTGTTTTGCATCACCTCACGGATCGCCTGGGTTCGGGCCACTCCCCGTAAAGTTGCCGAAGGGATATAGGGCATTCCCAACGCATCAAACGCTGGTAGCAAAATGCTTTCTGGCCCCCTGTGTCCCCCCACTCGAATGCGCCATGGACAAGTTACTTCAAAGGTTTCTTTGGCGATCGCCTTTGTTCGCTGATTGCAAACACTTAGACGGGCATCATAATTTTTGGCATTCTCCATTGCTTTTTGGAGAATTTGCACCTTGGTCGCATCCTTATATTGATGGTCAGCAGGACGCATCCAGCGCAGATATTCCACAAAGGAGGCTATTTTAGCTGGGTTAGGGGATGTTTGAGGATTAAGCCAAGGAGAAGGGGGTTGATTACCTCCACTACCACCACCAGCTTTTTTACCCCCACCACTTACAGGTGTTGTAATGACTTTCTTTTTAGGGGAATTTTTGTCTTTTCCTCCCGGATTTGGTGATAAGGGCGGCTGCGGTTTTTGGGGTCTTGGTTTTTCCATTGGATTAGGCATGATGATTTAAAACTAAAAGTTTTGAAGAATTACAAAATATTAATTACTGTGCACCGGTGATGTCGTGATAAACCGCATTGGCCCAAAAGCCAAATTCATTGGCCAGTTCAATGCCTAAGCCTGTCAGTCCTAAATACTCATTGGCGGAAAGGGCAACTAAGGTATTTAACCCTTGGGAATCAGCCAAATTATTACGGCCAGATAGGGTTCCTAAATCATTAAAAAAGCGTTGGACAACCTGTTTTTTGCCTGTCTGACTTAGGGCAACTTCTTCTGCTTTAAGCCGCATTAAGCCCCAGGTAGAAAGATAGGTATAAAGTTCCATTGCCTGATTTTTCTGCTCTTTTAAAAGGGCGTTATCTTGACCTGCTTGATGACGGAGAGCCTGGAGAGATTGAAAAGCTTGTTTATTAATGGTACGGGGGTCAAAGTTTGGCATAATTTTCTCCTAATAATGAACGACAATCCGAAGCAATCTTAGAAACACTCAACAAAACCCCTTCCCAAGCTTTCTTGTCCCCCAATTTGCATAATTTCATTGACAGTTAATAAGTCTTGAAACTGTTCGCCCGCCTCCTGATTGCCCTTAGCTTGGGCGGTAATACCCCAGGGGAAATACATCAATGTATCAGGGGGAATTGCTTCTTCGTAGCGAAAGCCACCATCAACAGTTTTATGTTGATCTAGCTTGATCTTGACCTGTCGCCAAAGTCCCATTTGGATTACCGTTGCACAATGCTGATCTGGCAACACTAATGCTCTTTCAATGGTCATATTGGATTGATTAGGAATGAATTTTTTTACTTCCGCCTGGGACCATTGGTTTAACTCAGAATGGTCAAAAATAGCATCCTTTAAATAAACCTTTTCGTTAGCTTGATAAAAATTGCACAAATAAGGGACGATCGCCGGTTGAGCAGCAACATTAGCAACCCTGGCATAGCGATTGAGCAATAGGGGACAACTAATCCAGATCACCCCATGACTAAGGGAAGGCACAGGAAGCCAAAGCAGGGAACCATCCCCAACCCAAACACTGCCCTGGGTTAAATTCCCATTGTCACTGTTTAGATCATTGCCAAATAAAGCATCCCGTTTATTGTCATCCACAGCGGCCCGTAAACGCCCCCGAATAGTACTAGAAGGAATGTAGGGAAAATTAGTGTGGGACTCCCGGGCAATGCCCAATAAATTACCTTCCTGGGTGGTGCCGCCGGTGTGGAGGGGAGAGAGGAGATATAGATGTTGAATGTTCATGGAAATTGATAATAAGAGAACAGTCAATCTATTAGTTGCTCGGTGAAGAGCGTTATGATGAAAATCTAATGACAGTTTAGGACAGTTAGCAATGGATTTAGCTGTTAGTAAGATTCAATTAAGCAATCCTAGTCAAAATCATTTGCAAGCTTTAACTGTGGAAGCGTTAGCCGATTCAGAAACAGTACATTTATGTATTCCAGACCATATTCAAATCCAATTGCAGCTAGAAATTGTTGATCAAAAAGAAGTTACTTTAGCCGATGGTAGCCGTCGATTAATTCCCTATGTAGGACCTATTAAAATCAAATTTGAGAACCGTATCGGTTTTGCCGGAGCTTTAGTAATGGGGGATCAAGTTTTACTAGGAGCTATTCCCATGGAAGATATGGATTTGATTATTATTCCCAGTGAGAGACGATTGGCTGTTAATCCCCACAGTCCTAATATTGCCACTTCCATCGCCAAATAAACGACTTAATAAGCTTTGGTAATTCACCTATTAACCTCCTGCAAGTTAACCCAAAGCAAATGGGAATAACCTAATTTTCTGGTTTGTTGTAAATGTTTGGGAGCATTATCTTGGTCGGCAAATAAACCCTGGGGTTGGTTCAGGTAATAAACAGTGCCTGGTGGGGCGGCAAACACCTGGGGGGCAGGGATACTATGACCTGGATTGCGCTGACGATCCCGAATGCGGGGGCTAATGGCCACAGCCCGATCCGTCGCCATGGAGATAAAGGAACCTTGATTGTGGGTTAGTTTCCACTCCCAAGGATAGGGACGACAGGTGGAAACCCCATCCCGGCCCCGCTCAAAAATGCCTGGAGTCATCAAATAGGCGATCGCCTTTTGCCGTTGTTGATAGTTCTGGTCGGATAATGTTTGCAGACGTTGCCATTGTTGGTCTAGGGCTGGCCGATGGACCAGAGTAACTCGATGGCCTTCTCCCCCCAGTCGCATGGAAAGAGGTTGGGGCAAACTCTGTAATTGTTGATGGGTTGTCGGGTCAACGGCGATCGCCAACGACCAATTTTCCTTTAAGCGAATGCCATTTTCCACAAAGTAACCATCACTTTCCTTAACCTGACGGGTGCCAGCTTCAATGGAATTGTGGGGGCGACTTTCCATGGTCCAGGGTTGACTATCTTCGTCCTCCGGTCGGGCCCAATCCTCCGGTTTAATGGCCCCAGTTTGCAAGTAACCCATCATCACATCCAAGGGCAACCAGGTACGGGCCTGTTTTTCGTCCCGTTTTATATCCGTTTGGGAAACAGTTTCCAGGGGTGCTAAGGGGGCCGGCTGGGTTTTATCCCACAACATCTGACTTCGTAAGGGACTGGTGGCATCGTGCCAAGGCAAAGGTAACAGGGGGGTTTTGCCGACAAAGCCCAACGGCCGAGGAAAATAAAGGGTTTCCTTGTGATATAACAATGGCCCTATTAGGCTGATGGTTTGATTTTGGGGCAACAAACTCCGGACTGCTCCCGCTAAGGTATGACCATTGGGGGGAAAAATACTGCCAGCCCAGGCCCGATCGCCAGGGGTGAAGGGTTTGGCATCCCGGAGTAGGAGAATATCGAGGGGAGTGAGGCTATACCAATACATTTGACTTAAAGTTGGTTAAAAGTATCGAGGCAGAAATTGACTAAAAATTAAGTAAAAATACGATCTAAATCTAGCTTCAATTCCGGAAATACTTGGGGAGAAATACTTTTTGGTAATATCGATCCACAGCGAATTTACGGGTTAGCAACTGCATTTTTATTACCTCCAAAGATGTGCCTAGTTAATTGGGAAATTTAATGTAACGGTTCCGCTTCATAAATGCGGCGACTTTGAGCCAATTTTTTGCTTCCTTTTCCCAATTCTTCTGGCTAGTAGTCTGCCAAAGTTGAATTAAAAAACAAGCTAAACGAGACCTCAAAGTCGATTGTTGATCCTTGTCGAGGGCATCACGCCGCTCTACCAAAACATTTACCCAGGGCATAATTGCTTCCCGCACCGGAATGGGATGCTGTTCTAAAACCGTAGCGGCGGTTTCGTAGGTGGAAGCATCAATGGTTTCAATATCTAGTAAATCCTTCCATGTCTTAAATACTTCAAATTTGCTGGTGGCGGTCAAAACATTACCGTTGCCGTAAATAACCCGTACTTGTACTGCATCCTTGGATTTTTTATCTTCTCCTTCTCCATACTCATGTTCTTTGGCTTCCTCTTCCGCTTCCCAAAGATGCTCCAAGGCGATCGCCAGGGGGACAGAGTGGTGGGCAATGGTAATGCCAAAGCTAATGGTGGCCCCATCCCCCATGGTAAACAAGGGCCGTTGGGGCAAGTTTTTGTGGGCAGTTTTTGAGTGCCAATAATGCCCCGTGCTGTCAAATTCCCTGTGTTCATCGCGATCGCCACGAAAGGCTTGGCGAATGTCCCACAACCATTGATCCCATTCCCACAGGTTGGTGTAGGCCAGTACATCGTCTCCGCCGCTATAAATTAATCTGCCTGCATATCTTTGTTCGGTGAGGTAGGGCACCAATTGGTTGGAGAAATCCAGCAGGGCTCGACTCAGGGCGTTATGGGTAGCAGGGCCCATCCGTTTAGGCTGTTCGCTAAAGGGTTGAAAAGTTGGCTGTAGGTCTTCCGGCACAGTTAAAACCTGGGGAAAATAATCGCCGTAGGTTCTCATTTTGGTGCCCTTGAGCCATTCGCTCATGCCATCCCCATCCCCAGCAGCTAAAACGTACCAACTAGTGGGATTATTCTGGGGATAAAATTTTTCGATTTCTGTTTGCAATGCTTGGCGATAACTAGGCAACTCTGTTTGGTCGAGATCTTCCAATTCTTCCACCAACCAACCCGAATTTAGTAGCCGGGGATGATATTTTTTCTCCATGTTTTCTTCGACCCAGGGAATTCCCCAATCTTGGGTGACAGAATCGGCCACTTTATGGCGATCGCCAAGGATTTTTTGGGAGATGGCGGAGCAGGCCTGCTCAAAAATCGGTAGACCATCCGGTTGGGTTTTTAAATATCCCGCTATGCCCACCGTAAGATCTGGGTAATAGGTTTTTAATTCCTTGGCCCCCCGTCCCAGTAATGCAGGCAATACTTTTTCCAAACCCCGCTTCACTGTTTCCGTGGCATTTAACTGTTCACTGCCATCAAATAACCCTGCCTGTCGTTGCCAATATTTTTGTGTATCTCCCTCTGTGACCCAATCCCGTTGGTGACTAGGGGCTTGGGGATGGACCACTGGCCCAAGGCCGGAAATGGTGGACCGGGGGCCAAAGGCGGTGGGAATTTTCCAGTTGCGAGCATTTTTAACCGCACTAAGGGTAAATCTGGTTTGGCCAAAGATATCTGCCCACCAGGAACCCACATTCAAGCTACCGGCATAGTTGCGGTTCCGTTGCTGGATAAACAAATCCGTGGATTTTTCGATAAAGTCCAATTCTTCCTGGGCAAATAAACTAGCGGAAAATGCTTCATTTTGTTCCCTAACCCATTGGTCTCGTTGGGCTTTACTTTCCGGTGTTTGGGTGGGAATGCCCACACTTTTTAGGGTTTTTCCCTCCGCCCCGATCGCCATGGCGCTCCAATAGGTCTGCCACTGGGCATCCAGCCAATGTTTCCAGGTGGGATCAGTTGGGTTTAACTGTTTTTGCCAATGTCGTTGTTGCAATTCTGCAAAGACTAAATGGGCAATATTTCGCCAAGCGTTTAGTAGATGATTTTTGGCCGATTGCATGGCGGCGCTAACTTTTTCTTTGGGCAGTACCAACATAATTACGTTGGGAAATCCCGCTGTTAACAGTTGGCGATCGCCTGGCTGGGGTACCCACTGACTAAAGCCTTGCTCACCATATTTTTCTAGTAGCCAATGGTCGATCAAGGGTTGACCGTACAGGCTGGGGTACAGGAAACAATCGGGGCCATACTGCTGGGCCAATTCCCAACAAACTTTGGCGGACAGGTAGTGCAATATCCAAGACCCAGCCCAAAAGTCTTTGATTTTACGGCTGGCTTTAATTAGTTCTTGAATGGGGCTAAAGGTGAATACGGCCAGATAAGCTTGGGATTTGGGTGTATTTCTTGCTCCTTTGGCAATATCTTCAATGTTGGTGTCATAGCCCGCCAATGCTCCGGCTAAGGCGGCTGTCATACTGCCATGGCTCCAAATGGAAGCATCGGGCAAACGGGTTTCCGCTGGCATTAACAAGCTCTCTGGGCCAAATTGTTCGGCCACTGCTTCGGGCAAACATCGCCATAACCACCAAAAGCATTCCTGGGCTTTGTCTGTACCATGGAGAAATTCCGCTGGCATTTGCTGGATCAGTTCTAATTCTTTTTGCTCTAAATAAGTACGGCGATTACCTTGGCCAATAATTTCGCTATGATTTGCTAGTTTTAATGGCAACTTAGCCCCGGATAGGAGATGGGAAAGTTCGAGCCCTTTGCCGTCATAGTCTATGGGCGTACCAATATAGTGAATGGCTCCCCGATCGCTGGCGGAAGCGATTAGATCGGATAAACCAATATGGTCAAGCCAACTATTGCTCAGTTCACCGTCTTTTTTTTCTGTGCTGGATTTGGGTGACACCCAGTTTTGCATACAGCCCAAGGACTGCCAAGCTCCCTCTCCTCCTCTGCCAGAGTTGTTATGTAAAGCTTTGAGGGCGGGGTCGTGGAGTAGCCCCCAAATTTTTGCTTGCCAGTAAACTTCAGACACAGGCGGATTTCCTTTTGGTCTCGGAATTGCAGATTTCAGTTCAAAGCCATTAAGCAACTTTGATTCCGTTAGCCTAGCGGACTTCCCAAGGAAAAGAACAAATTTTAGCTTTTCTTAATATTTGTGTTTAAAAAACTTCATACTATTTTTGTGGTTGGGGGAGTTAAAATTTCGGCAACTTTCCTCACTGTGGCCCGTAGCATGTATTCCCCTTCCCGACTTCTCTTTGCCCGCAATCTTGTCTTGGCCATTGCCAATGGTCTGATCACTTTGGTGATTTTGCTTATTGCCCCTTTGGGTTTGGCGGCGGTGATTATCAATACCCTGTTGGTGGCCTGTTCGACTTTCATGCTCAGTGTTTTTGGTGATGTTGTGGTGCGGTGGTTGCTCCAGGGGACTAATCCCCATGGTCTACCCACTAATGCTAATCCAAATGTCGGTATTACTCCTCAAACTTCCCATCAACCTACCCAAAGGCCGGACCGCTGGTGAAAACTCTCTATGTTTCCCAATCTGACTGTTATGTTTCCCTAAGAAAGGAGTTTCTGTTGGTGAAGCGTCAGGATCGGATTTTGGCGGAGGTGCAACTGCCTTTTTTGGAACAGGTATTGATTTTTGGCAAGGCCCAGGTCACTACCCAGGCGATCCACGCTTGCCTGAGTCGCAATATTCCTATTCTGTATCTTTCCCGCATGGGTTTTTGCTACGGCCGGATTATTGCCATTGAACGGGGTTATCGTCATCTGAGCCGATATCAGCAGGAGCTTGGCTGGCAACAACGGTTAATTACCGCCCGTACCATTGTGGCGGCGAAAATAAAAAATGCTCGAGTTTTTCTCCAACGCCAACACCGCAAGCACCCCACCCCTTCTCTTCAGTTGGCGATCGATGGGCTAAAGCACTTTGTGGAGTTAACAGTGAAAGCTGACAAGTTAGAACAACTGTTGGGCTATGAAGGCACTGCGGCTAATCTTTATTTTCAAGCTTGGGCGGATTGCATCGAAAATTCTAACTTTATCTTTTTTGGTCGTTCCCGTCGTCCCCCTGGTAATCCGGTTAATGCCATGCTTAGTTTTGGCTATCAGGTGCTTTGGAATCATTTACTAACTTTGATTGAATTGCAGGGGTTAGACCCCTATCAAGCTTGTTTACATCAAGGTTCAGAACGTCATGCGGCCTTGGCTTCGGATCTAATTGAGGAGTTTCGAGTCCCTATAGTGGATTCTTTGGTTTTGTATATGATAAATCGTCGTTTGATCGATGTAGGGGAGGATTTTGTCTTCCAAAATGGTGGTTGTTTTCTCAATAGCTCCGGTAGAAGAAAATGGCTGGGGGCTTTTGTGGGCAGAATGGAGGAATTTTTGTCCTTTGACCAGGGTGATTTTCCCCGCTGGCATTGTCTAATCGATCAAGTAAAAAAATATAAGGCTTTTATTTATTCTCCTTCTAATAGTTATTCTCCTTTTTTAATTCGCTAATTGATGTTTCTCTATGTTATTGCCTACGATATTCCTGATGATCGCCGTCGTAAAAAGATGGCCGATTTATTAGAAGGTTATGGCCAAAGGGTGCAATATTCTGTATTTGAATGTACATTGTCTAAGTCTAAGTTTAATGAATTGCAAAAACGTCTCCGCAAAATTTATCAATCAGAGGAAGATAGTTTGCGTTTTTATCCTTTGTCTGGGCATACCCTCACCCAGGTTGATATTTGGGGGGAACCACCACTCACTAAGCCCCCTGGCTCAGTCATTGTCTAAAATCTATGCTGATTATTGGTGTACCATTGCGAGGCTGATGGAAAATCGCTGTAATGTCCGTTTTTCGTTGGGAGCCTCGATGGCTTACTGTATAAGGATTTCAGCCGCTATTTTTGCGTTGAGCTTTTCCGATTATGGTCAATTTTTGCTGAGCCTCGCAAATGAGGATTGGATGCCTTGTCCCGTAAGGCTTTAAAATGGGGGCAGTCTCCACTCGTAGGAGAAATTAATTGATTGGAAACCTTTAGGTGGGCGTTGACCTTTAGATTAGGAATGGTGTCTCCACTCGTAGGAGAAATTAATTGATTGGAAACAGCGCCACAGCTGACAGAGTTCCTGAAGGAAGCTAAGTCTCCACTCGTAGGAGAAATTAATTGATTGGAAACCTGAGTGATTTTTATCAATTGTCGAGCTTAGTAGTGTCTCCACTCGTAGGAGAAATTAATTGATTGGAAACACAGGAGTGTTAGCGCACTGCCTGTCATTACTATTAGTCTCCACTCGTAGGAGAAATTAATTGATTGGAAACTTAGATTGCGGGGGCTAGTGACGCCATAGTTTAACGACAGTCTCCACTCGTAGGAGAAATTAATTGATTGGAAACAAAGATATTAGGCTATCCTTCGGGGTAGTCTTTCTTGTCTCCACTCGTAGGAGAAATTAATTGATTGGAAACAAGTGTTGTTGCCTAGTGTTATACCAGAATATCCCGTCTCCACTCGTAGGAGAAATTAATTGATTGGAAACCTCATTAGTGCTATCTTCTTGTTGATGGATTAGAACAGTCTCCACTCGTAGGAGAAATTAATTGATTGGAAACTCTACTCTGGTGAAGACCAAGTGGATTTCGTGGTGATGTCTCCACTCGTAGGAGAAATTAATTGATTGGAAACGTTAGTGCTTGGTTGTGGTTATGCTGCAACTAAGCCGTCTCCACTCGTAGGAGAAATTAATTGATTGGAAACATCGATATACTTTTTAGCATCAGCTAAATGATAAAAAGTCTCCACTCGTAGGAGAAATTAATTGATTGGAAACTTAGAAAGTTTTGGTTAGTTTCCATTCCTCTTTTTGTCTCCACTCGTAGGAGAAATTAATTGATTGGAAACTTTCTCCATTGTTAGTTAGTCATTTCCTTGACAATTGTCTCCACTCGTAGGAGAAATTAATTGATTGGAAACTGGGATTCATGAACATGTTGATGGTGAATTATACCTGTCTCCACTCGTAGGAGAAATTAATTGATTGGAAACTGATTAAATTAATATGCGTGATAGATTAACTCATTTTGGTTGTCTCCACTCGTAGGAGAAATTAATTGATTGGAAACTTTTTTGGCATAACTCAGTAAGTCTTTTTTGTTTAGTCTCCACTCGTAGGAGAAATTAATTGATTGGAAACAATACTAATCTTAAAGATCTTGGTTTAATTACATATCGTGTCTCCACTCGTAGGAGAAATTAATTGATTGGAAACAACAATTGCAAGGTTTATAAGTAAATGAACAACAACGGTCTCCACTCGTAGGAGAAATTAATTGATTGGAAACAAATCCAACAACTTCTCCACATTTACTCCACTAGTCTCGTCTCCACTCGTAGGAGAAATTAATTGATTGGAAACCTCCTACTTGTGCAGCCTCTAGTCCGCTTTTTAGATTGCGGTCTCCACTCGTAGGAGAAATTAATTGATTGGAAACGCTTCGCTTCTTTCGCTTTCTCAACATAAAACTCATGATGTCTCCACTCGTAGGAGAAATTAATTGATTGGAAACCTAAAGTATGGTAACTCTGGGTAATTTTTTAACAGGTCTCCACTCGTAGGAGAAATTAATTGATTGGAAACCTTATCTTTTTCTAGCGTAACAAAAGAATAATCAGGAGTCTCCACTCGTAGGAGAAATTAATTGATTGGAAACTTTCAACCAAAAGCTTATTGGCTTCTACGGACTCACGAGCGTCTCCACTCGTAGGAGAAATTAATTGATTGGAAACTCTGAACTACTTTTTTTTCAACGACTTCACCATGGGAAGGTCTCCACTCGTAGGAGAAATTAATTGATTGGAAACAGTTTTAGATGCACCAATTACATCTTCTTCCATAAAGGAGTCTCCACTCGTAGGAGAAATTAATTGATTGGAAACATTCAAGACCTCCGGTGGTCAGAAGACTGTAGCAACAAAGCTTGAGGTCTCCACTCGTAGGAGAAATTAATTGATTGGAAACTAGATCAGGCATCCAAACTCTTGGGCGATGTCGCGTAACGTCTCCACTCGTAGGAGAAATTAATTGATTGGAAACCGATGTAGCTCATAGCGACCTCGATAATTAATTGATGTCTCCACTCGTAGGAGAAATTAATTGATTGGAAACACCAAGCTAGTCACTATCCGATCAACCGTCGTTGCAGGTGTCTCCACTCGTAGGAGAAATTAATTGATTGGAAACTATCAAGAGTTGTCTAGTCAGTTCCAAGAAAAACCCTGGGAGGTCTCCACTCGTAGGAGAAATTAATTGATTGGAAACTGACCTGATTCCTCGAGAATTGAGACTCCTAAAGAAATTGCGTCTCCACTCGTAGGAGAAATTAATTGATTGGAAACAGTTCCAGTCGTGCTCCAAGGGCTCTTCGTCTTCAGTCTCCACTCGTAGGAGAAATTAATTGATTGGAAACAACTTTGGAAAATTGCCTTCATACCATTCTTTTGTTAAACCGTTGTTGTCTCCACTCGCAGGAGAAATTAATTGATTGGAAACAGCAACAAAACAGCCAGCAGCAATTAATAAATCAGTTGTCTCCACTCGTAGGAGAAATTAATTGATTGGAAACACTCCGTGGCGTCGTACCGGTACGCCTGGGCTTCGTCCAGTCTCCACTCGTAGGAGAAATTAATTGATTGGAAACTGAAATAACCCCCATAGCGGTGGCCATGGGGGCGTTTTACTAAGTCTCCACTCGTAGGAGAAATTAATTGATTGGAAACATATCTGTTAGCTCAATTTGAGCAAGTTCATCATTTTTTAGTCTCCACTCGTAGGAGAAATTAATTGATTGGAAACTAGCTACGATAACAATTAGTATTACAAAAATATGAATTGAATTAATAATTTAGCCTACGGGAAAATAGGTTTTCTACTGCCATGCTAAAAAATAGATGTTGAGTTAAGTCATCCACCATGCAACTAAAACACTGGCAATCTCAAAAACAGGAGCAAAAAAAGAGTCCAGGGGCTCCCAAAAAAGTGCGGCGACAAAAAGCCCGCCTGCAAGCCCTACGAAAAAAGCTCCATTCTTCCTGGGCTGGAAACCAGCCATAATAATTCGTTCACCAGAACTCGCAATTTTTCACGGAGAAGCCGACAAACATGAATAGTATTTTCACCATTAACCCCTATTGGACCGGAAGCACCTGGGCGTTTGATGCGGCCGAAGTGGGTCTATTAGGGGAACCCTTTGTTTCCGGAGCTGACGCCATTTTGAGCGCCATTGTCAAGCGGGAACTGGCATTGGAGACAGAACAAGGCAGTCAATTCGAGCTAATCTTCAGTGCCGAAGGCTTTCCAAGTTACCACGCCTGTTTCGAGCGGCAAGAGCCAGAATATGGAGGCTACTGGTATAAAGTAGTGGACGCCGGCAATGATTATCAAGACCTGGACTTTGGCGATCGGGGTTGGTTATGCCCTGCCACCCTGCACTTTTTCCCTGGCGGCCATCCCGAAAAACTCTACATTCAAGTGCGGGCTATCAACAAATAACAAAGCAATGCCGCAATAATGACATCTGTTTTTCACGTTCTAATCGGTTGCCCAGCCAGTGGCAAATCCACCCTGGCCGCCCATCTCCATCAAGCCATACCCCAAAGCCAGATAATTTCCACCGACCAAATTAGGGAGGATTTATTTGGAGATGCCGCAACCCAGGGAGTTTGGGCCTTAATCAATAACGAGATTTCTACTCAAATTACCCAGGCGATCGCCGCTGGAAAACAGATTATTTATGATGCTACTAATGCCGAAAAAGCTTGGCGCTCGGAATTATTGGGCAGCTTAAAAAAATTGGATGACTTGAAGATTATTGGTTGGTATTTACAAACGCCATTGGAAGTTTGCTACCAAAGGAATAAAAATAGACTGCGACAGGTTCCCGAAGATGTGATTGAGACCTATGCCATCGCCCTAGAACAATCCCCTCCCAGCAAAGATGAAGGATTTACTGAACTCCACCGCATTCCCTATAACCAACTAGAAAACATTGATTTTTCACAGCTAAGAAGTCAGTGGAAAAACTAATTTCTAACAGTGAGATATAAAAATAATTGTCGAATCAATAGAATTGGAAAAGACAAAATGACTACTTGCATCAACAATAGCTTGTTCACCATTGAGCCCTACTGGGTCGGCCGCACTTGGGCCTTTGATGCCCCTAATTTGGGAGTCATGGCAGAACCCTTTGTGGCGGGCACCAATATTGTTTTAACCCAATTAGCTAAGACACGCTTGGGCATTGAACCTAGTGACGGAGCTAAGTTTCAGTTGATTTTTAGTGCCCAGAAATTTCCAGGTTTGCACTTGAGCTTTCGCCGCCAGGAACCCGAATTTGATGGTTACTGGTATATCAGTGAAAGCCAAGATTGGGCCTGGTTTTCCTCTGCGATGACGAGCTTTTTTAGCAATGGACACCCCGAAGAACTTCATCTACAGGTTTTAAGATAACGGAAATATGGGCTTCTCTGACAATTTACGGACCGATGGAGCTTTTGGAAAAGGCTTTTTCTATTGCAGTGATAACTTAAAGTTGTGGCGACGAGGGTAAAAGATTTTGATTAAACAACTCAGCCTTTTTGATATTTATCCCAATGGCTCTCCCGAAGAAATCATTATCTCCGATGGCCATTTACAACTTTATCACTCTATCTTCAGCGATGTTGAAGCTTCTCGTTACTATGATCGACTAGAAAAAGAAATTTGTTGGCAACAAGATTCGATTATTCTTTTTGGCAAATCCCAACCTCTACCCCGCTTGACTGCTTGGTATGGTGACCCGGAGCGGAGTTACACCTACTCTGGCATTGCCATGGAACCAACACCATGGATACCGCTATTGCAAACAATCAAGACCAAAGCAGAGACCCTAGCAAAGGCAACTTTTAATTCTGTACTATTGAATTTTTACCGCACCGGGACGGATGGAGTCAGTTGGCACGCTGACGATGAACCAGAACTGAAAAAAAACTATCCCATTGCTTCGGTTAGTTTTGGGGGCACCCGTCGCTTTCTCCTCAAACACAAAACAGATCCCACCATTGAAAAAGTCGAGCTGATATTAACTTCTGGCTCAATATTGCTGATGTTGGGCACCACTCAAGAATATTGGCTTCACCAAGTCCCTAAAACCAAGAAATTTGTTGAGCCTCGCATTAATTTAACCTTCCGCTTTATTCAATAATTCTCCACTGATTTAAAAATAAATATGTACGACGCGCTATTGCCTATAGTGATGGATTCCTATGGCCAAAATTCCCGTTGCATGCCTAGTTTTTTATCTGGATTGCAACCAGCCGTTAAAGAACTTCGCCAACGCTACCGCACCAATAACGTTCAGGTTGACTATGGACAGCCCCAAATTCAAGCAGCTTACTTGCTCACTTATTACCCCTACTATGTTCAACAAACTCATCATAATTTGTCCTTAGCAAGCCAGCACCATCACGTTGCTCATTTACTCCGCCAACGCAATTTACAGGTCACATTATTGGGTTCTGGGCCTATGCCGGAAGCAGCCGCTTTAGCAACCTATCGTCAAAAATTACAATTTGCCTCTTCTTTAAAAGCAATTTCCTATGACCTTAATGTTCATCAATGGCGCTCCGCGTGTCAAATAACTGCGAGGCTAATGGCGGATCTAGCTCCTAATATTACTTACAAATATGAAGGGCATCCTTTAAATTTAGCTCAACACCATGCCCTTTTCCCAGCTCAATGGAATATTCAAAATAGTCAACTAATTATTATTCAAAACTGTCTGAATGAGATTTATAGAGCTAATTTAGGCGCGTTTAAGCAGAACATGCAATTTTTGATGAACAATATGGCTCCAGGGAGTGCATTATTGCTTTCTGACCTTGATTACCACCAAACTTCTCGGTGTTTACAGCTCCTCAAGCAGCTTGCTGATGCCACTCCGGGAATTACTACGGTCTTTGACCATGGCGATCGCCTACTGAAATATGAAAATAGCTTTTCTTTGCCATTTTCCATACGCAGACATCTCCTTACTGGTCAAAATGGTTTGATTCCCAAAAAATGGATTCGGCAATTTTCCCTCTGCTTGCTCAAGCAATAAATCCATAAGGGGAGGGGGAGCTATCCATTTTCTCCTCTATAGAAAAACTGTTTTCCACTCAATTGCTTTAATGCAAAGGTGGTAAGTAAGCAAATAAACAGACACTATGACTGATTTCAAAGCATTGATTGAATCTAAGCTTTCTAGTCTCCTTGGTAAGGAAATCAAGGTAACAGACAAAGCCAAAGAATGCCTACAGCGATTAGCAGAAAGCGAGCAGAATTTTTACTCTTGGCATTTAAAATTATTAAGTATCATTTTTGATGTATCTCCAGAAATTTGGGACATTCTTAAAGAAGTAGATGAAGGTTTCAATAATTTTAATTATGCAGTGCTTGATGCCCAGGTGAGGGATTATTTTGTTAAAAATGAATCTACTCCCACGGTTATTTGTGATCAAATCAGCGATTTTGATGATTTCCTAGCTACCCTATTTTTTAAGGCAGCAAATACCGGTGGCCTGGGCGTTGTTTACACCTCTCCTCCCCCTAGTAAAGCGGAAATCATTCAAGATACTATAACCATTGACCATTTGGTGGGGATGCTATTTTATGTGCTTTACGCTGGCTACTATGAAAGTGATTTGGCCGTGGCTCTGTTAATTATGAATAATTTTGACATTGCCTTCGGACGGAATAATCGCCGCTATTTAGATGAGCTAGAAAACATTATGACAAAAACTGAATTACGGTCTTAAAGCTAATATCAAAGGGAAATTATCTTTCTTGCTTTGGAATATCTTTTCCCTGCAGTTATCTGAATCGAATAATCGTATTATTCCCTTTTTTTCCATGTGGACATCCCCCTAATTTGGGACTTGGGGGGACTGACATAGACCATGTGACAATTTTATATTTGTCCCCATTGCAGGTGGAGTCACCGCACCGCTTGAATCCCCGAGACTTTATTAGTAACTTAACTCTACATTTATATGACCATCAACACCGATGCCATTCTGATCACTGACGGCGATCGCCAGCAGGTGCGGGACTTGATCCAATGGCTGAAAACGAACCGCCCTGATTTAGTGGAGAAAGCTCGTAATCCTGACATTTTGCAGCAGGAGCAGGACCACGCCCAGACTTTCCGAGGCAAAATTGAGCAGTTGCAGAAGCTGGTGCCAGGCTTTACCTATGTTCATCCCGATTCCCTCCATGGGCATTACCACGTCACCCCTGATTTGAAAAAGTCAGCCAAAGCCACTGCGGTGGTGATGACCACTAGCAACTGGATTGATACGGTGGGTAACCTGCCGGTTTTCTTCTTTGCCTTTAAATCCCTCACCTTTTTACCAGCCCTGGGCATGGCAGTACTCCTCTCCATACCAGTTCTTGCCGCCAGTAATGCTTTATCCACCGCTGTGGCCCATGGTCATAAAGGTCGCTGGAAATTGGCGATCGCCGCCCTGGTCTTTGGTCTCATTCCCCTGAACATATTGCAAACGGTTACCACAGGCATAGGCATGGAGGTGATCAACAACCAATCAGCTTTGGCCCAGGTAGCGGCTGGTGATGCGTTGGACAATATTGTGGAGGCTAAACAGCAAAATTTGCAGTTTGCAGAGACCAATCTGCACCCGGATATTGCCAAGTGTGAAGAGGGACGGCAGGAATTGGAAGCTATGCCCCGCCGTAATGCAATGGAAGAAAAAGCTTTCCAGTCTCGTTACGTTCGTTTATATGGCACTTTCAGCAGTCAATCCCAGCCCATGACAGTGCCCATAGAACAATTACCCCTCTGCGTTAGGGCGAATCGCATCCAGGCGGAGCAGCAAGACCAACTCCAACAGTTAGGGCAGCAACTGCAAGATTTTAAGCTGGAGCGTCAAACTTTAGGTAATGATCTGATGTTCCTGAAACAGATGGCTCCCCAACAATATGGCAAAACTTTTGTTGAAGTTCGTCCTTTTTGGGGACTGGGGGGCGGTGAACCGACAGTGGAAGTCCGCAATGGTCTGGAACTGGTTAGTTTGGGGGT
Organism: Synechocystis sp. IPPAS B-1465; assembly: GCF_003015225.1. Classification (GTDB taxonomy): domain Bacteria; phylum Cyanobacteriota; class Cyanobacteriia; order Cyanobacteriales; family Microcystaceae; genus Synechocystis. Next base: position 98,142 of record NZ_CP028097.1, read on the forward strand.
CAACAGTTTTCAGACTAAGTTTGCCACGGGTCAATGGGATCAATTGGGCATTAGTCTATTTTTTGTAGGCATTTCTGCCATCACCAGTGCCGCTTCTGTAGCTATGGGCATATCATTCCCCCTGGGGAAAGACACCCAACGCTCCTACGACGAAAGCCATAAGGAGAAAGTCAATCGCTTTTTCCAACGGGCCCGCATGACCCTGACCCAAATGCACGATGAGCAACAGCAGGAGTTGCTGGAACCCGGCGCTGATGATGATAATTTGCTGGAGGATGACTATGAGTTTGGCCGATATAACTGATTTCAGTGAAGCCTTAGCTCTGTTAGGGTTATATGAGCGGGAGGTGATGACCACGGGCGTTATGGAGTATGTGGTTCCCCCGAAGGTGCCAGCAAAACCAGCGCCAGTACCTGATTCAGTGGCTAGTCCTAGCCCCCCTAACGAACAAGCATCTTCACACCCCCCGGCAAATATTCCCCAGGATACACCGGCTCTTCCAGAAGCAACCCCAACTTCAAGCCCAGTAAACAATACCACCATCAATGAGGGCATCATCATTGTCAATGGCGTTCATGACTCAGAAGATGGCAATGAACCACCATCTCAGATTCAAAAAGTCGATGCTTCGCAAGAAACATTACCATTGCCAACCCCTGGACCTTCGGAGTTGGAGCTATTGCTTGAACAACAGCAGGTGGAAAAGCGTTTGTTCTACCTTTTTGTTGAGGAGATAGAAAAAACTGGTGATTTAGGAAAATTACCGGTGGCTTTGCAACCAACCGGCAAGAGCTAATTCAGTTATGCCCATGGCCGTATCCCATTTGAGAAAGCCCCATGTTTTCCTTGGAGTTCTCGGAACTATGTCAAGTCGTGCAGTCTATCCCGTTATGGCGATCGCCTAGATGAAAAAATTACTCAAATCGCTCAAATGGCCGGCTTTATTTGTGGGTATTATCTTGCTATTAGCGGCCTGTCACCGTGCCCCGACTCGGACTGCTAAAGAAACGGACAAGATGAAAGGGGTGTGGCTTACCGATGTGGGCACCATGGGGTTAACCTACAGCACCCTACTGGATGAAACCCTGCATCACATTTCCAAATCAGACTACGACCGAGTTTATTTCAGCGTTTATGGCTTGCGGGGGCAACTTTATCCCACACGACAACGGGGAGATTTAATTCCCAAATTGCCATTTCCCAATGCCGTTGGTTCCATGGCTAGGGAATCCCGCCGTCAGGGTTTAAAACCCTATGCTTGGTTTGAATATGGGTTGATGTTGCCCCAATTTGACCCTGTTGCCAAAAACAATCCAGATTGGTTATTAACCATGGCTAACGGTGAACAAGTTATTGAAAATCATGGCGTTCCCATGGTCTGGTTAGATCCTAGCAACCCCGAAGTGGAAGCTTATATCCTTGCCCACATTGATGACATTCTTAAAGAAAAATCCCTTGCTGGTATTCAACTGGATGACCATTGGGCTGTGCCCAGGCAATTTGGGGATTATCGCCGTAGTTTAACTGCCCTCACCACTAAAGTGCATGAACATATTAAGACTAAAAATCCAGAATTTGAACTAAGTCTTTCCCCTAATCCCTATCAGTTCTCTTTAAATGAATATAACCAAGATTGGCTAAGGTGGGTTAAACAAGGAATAGTTGACGAAGTAGTTGTGCAGATTTATCGTTCTAGCCCGGCTGAAGTACAGCAAGCAGTTAATAACTCCGGCATTTATACCGCTTCCCGTTATGTGCCGGTAGGAGTAGGTCTTTACACTGGCAGGAAAATTAAACCCTTTAATTTACAATCTATTAAAGACCAGATTAATGCGGTGGAAAAACAAAATCTGGGTCATTCACTATTCGTTTGGGAATTTATGGTTTTGAGGGTAATTAATATTCATCTCAATATTCTTTAGCCGTATCTGGAAAAGCTCAACCAGTCCCACAGTCTTCAGAAAGAAAGTGTAAATCGCTGTTGACCTATAGTTGAGTGATTAGCATTGTTATATAATTACCAATATTATGGAGAAATGACTAATCTATCGGCAAGCCTAGTGTAGCGATAACGCTCTTTCTGTTGTCGGACAGCATAACCGATCGCCTTTTGGGAACCGATTACTAATGCTAACCGTTTGGCCCGGGTTAAACCAGTGTAAAAAAGATTACGGCTTAATAGCAGAAAATGTTGCATATACAACGGCAAAATCACCACTGGATATTCGGAACCCTGGCTTTTATGAATGCTAATAGCCCAAGCCAAATCAATTTCGTTTAAATCAGCAAAATCGTAATCTACGGGACGGTCATCATAAGTAATAGTCAATATTTGTTCTTCCCTTTCAATGGCAGTGATAGTACCCTGATCACCATTAAAAACTTCCCGATGATAATCATTTTTTAGTTGCATAACCCGATCGCCAAGGCGGAAAATAGTGCTTCCCCGTTGCAGTTGTGGTTTGTTATCCTGGGGCGGATTCAAGATATAGTCATTTCAATTAACGATGAGAGAATTTAATGTAAAATTATGGAGTGTACAAAATGAACAGGTTTAAACAATGGCTTACAGTTTAGATTTAAGGCAAAGGGTAGTAGCTTATATAGAAGCTGGAGGAAAAATAACTGAGGCTTCCAAGATATATAAAATAGGAAAAGCCTCGATATACAGATGGTTAAATAGAGTAGATTTAAGCCCAACAAAAGTAGAGCGTCGCCATAGGAAATTAGACTGGGAAGCTCTAAAAAAAGACGTAGAAGAAAATCCCGATGCAAGATTGATAGACAGAGCCAAGAAATTTGGAGTGAGGCCGAGTGCCGTATATTACGCATTAAAGAAAATGAAAATAAACAGAAAAAAAAAGAACTACGTTATCGAGAAAGAAACCGGGAGGAACGAGTTAAGTACTATAGAATGTTAAGAGAACTAATTAAGCTCTATGGTAGTCAAGCTATAGTTTACATAGATGAATCTGGATTCGAAGCAATCCAGGCTTGTATTTATGCCTGGTCAAAAAAAGGAAAAAAAGTTTATGGAGATAGACAAGGAAAAAGGGGAGTCAGAGAAAATCTAGTAGCAGGGAGAAGAAAAGGAAAAAAAGATTTGATTGCGCCGATGGTTTTTACCGGGAGTTTGAATGCAGAAGGCTTTGAAGGATGGTTAAAATTATATTTGCTACCCTCCCTCGACATTCCATCAATATTAATAATGGATAATGCTCCTATTCATCGTAAAACTGCCATTAAAGAATTGGCTAAAGAAGCAGGTCATGAAGTTCTTTTTTTGCCGAAATATTCTCCTGATTTAAATGATATTGAGCATGACTTTAGTGCCTTGAAACGAGCTAGAATGTACGCTCCTATTGACACGTCTCTTGATGAAATTATCCGTTCTTACTGTGGCGTTTAGCGTCTCAGCTTTATTTGAAACTACTATAGATTGCACCACCGCATTCAAATTACGAGCACCAATTATTCCCCGTTGCATAGGACACAATACCTGGACATCCTGAAGGAGATTAAAACCTTGTTTCGGAATAAAATCTGTTAGTAATTCCCCAATTAATTGCACTCCATGGTCTGGTTCTGTGCCACCATTGTGCCAAAGACAATCTGATAGAGGCTGATCAGAAATAGCTTCCATTGGCGGATATTGACCCCTGTTAATTTGATGAGCATGGCGAATGATGGCACTAGCCGCCGCCTGACGAAAAACTTGGTTTAACCTGACCATGGTTATCTGCTCTGAAGCAATCAAATCCCCCAACACACTACCGGGCCCCACAGAAGGTAACTGGTCAATATCCCCCACCAATAGCAGTTGAGTATTGGGAGAAATAGCTTTGAGGAGGGAATGGGCTAGGAATAAATCCAACATAGAGGACTCATCCACAATCACCGCATCAAAGGGCAAAGGATTATCTTCATTACGCTTAAAGCCCATGCTATTGGGATCAAATTCCAGCAAACGATGCAATGTTTTTGCTTCCAACCCCGTCATTTCCCCTAATCTTTGAGCCGCCCTACCTGTGGGAGCCGCTAAACCAATCTTTTTACCCATCGCTCTCCAAAGAGCGACAATGGTGCGGGTAGTAAAGGTTTTGCCCGTCCCAGGGCCACCCGTGAGAATCATTACTCCCGTCGTAGCCGCCAATAAGACAGCGGTATATTGTTGTTTAGATAATTCCAGTTCATTTTTGTCTGTATAACGGTTAATCCAGGTTTTTACTCTATCTATGTCAATAATTTGGCTATTAACTAACTTTTGCTTCACATAACCGGCCAATTTGCATTCCGTATGATAAAAAGTGGGCTTGAATAGCAATATTTCCTCCTCACTTAATATTTCCCGTATCAAATCCTGCACTGCCACCATTTCCTCAATTACCGCTAGTAATGCCTCTGCCATTGCTTCATATTCTTCCGTACTCAACTTGGCGATCGCCGCTTTGATCAATTCTGGTTGGGGGAGATAACAATGGCCCTGTTCCGCCGCTTCCCCAAGGGTATGGAGAATTCCTGCCCGATAACGAAACTTAGACGTGGGGTCAATGCCGACCTGTTGGGCAATCTTATCCGCCGTTAGAAAACCAATACCAAAAATATCGTCCGCCAATTGGTAGGGGTTATGGGTCACAACCCGGATTGCATCATCTCCATATTCTTTATAAATTTTGACTGCGTAGGTGGTGGATACCCCATGGCCCTGGAGGAAAAGCATCACTTCTTTAATCGCTTTCTGTTCCGCCCATGCTCTTTGAATCATCCTGACCCGTTTCTTGCCAATGCCTGTTACTTCCATCAGGCGATCGCTCTCCCCCTCAATAATTTCCAGGGTTTCCAAACCAAAATGAGCCACAATTCTTTTCGCTGTCACCGGCCCTACCCCTTTGATTAGGCCACTGCCTAGGTATTTTTCAATGCCCGTCAACGTAGCTGGCTTGGTTTCGTGGTAATTATTGACCTGGAACTGAGAACCGTATTTGGGATGTTCTTTCCAAATGCCTGCTAATTTCAGGGTTTGCCCCGCTTGGATATTGGCAAAATTCCCCACCACCGTCGTTAATTCCTTAGCCCTAGACATTTGTA